>NZ_JBPSDN010000048.1:0-25916 GCF_052036135.1 Gordonia marina | reverse complement strand
TGCCGGGGGCGGCCCACCGGGTGAACATGACCTCGAACTCGGCCCGCAACTGCGGCGTCAGGCGGGCCTGGACCGCCGACATCAACTGCCGGTCCTGCGCGGAGAGCCGGAACTTGGCCTGCCGCTGCCGGTCTTTATCGTCGGCGAGGGTGCCGTCGGGGTCGAGGTGGGCCAGGATCCGGTTCCCGACGATGGTGACCCCGGCCGGGTTCAGGGTGCGGGCCGCCGCGGCCAATAGTTCCTCGGCCCTCGCCCGCTGCTCCGGGTCGACCGAGGCGGGGATCTTGTCCATCACCTCGTCGATCGCCCACACGTGTCCGTCCCCGATCGCTCCGTCGGTGACCGCGGCCGCGGTCGCCGGATACTTCGGCGCCAGACGCTCGCCGGTCATGGCGGTGAACCGGCCGACGGAGGCCGCGGTCACCCGGCGGCGCCGGGATTCGGCTTCCCCGATCCGCAGTCCGTGGGCGAGCAGCTGGTGCAGTGTGGTGTAGCCGGCCCGCTGATAGGCGCCGCGGTCGGAGATCTCCACCAGCAGCGCCGCATCGGCGACCACACTCTTACGGCGCGCCTCCTCCCGGGATTCCAGCAGAGCGAGAAGACCGTCCTCGGACAGTGTCGCCAGCGGGGCGCCCGCCAGGGACTCCTCGGCAGCGTCGATCACCGCCACCAGGTCCGCCGGAGCAAGGCCGGCCAGGACGCCGCGGGCGTCGAACGCGTCGTCGTCGCTCATCACGGACCCCCCTTCCGGCCGGGCTGGGGATGGTTCTTCCCCTACCCCCAGAATACGCACACCGTGGTGTGTAAACAACAGTCAGCTAGAACTTACTATCGAGTAGACTGGTGGACGGGAGTCGACGCCCAGAATGCCGGGAGGGCTCGCCGGTGCTCCGGCGGTCTTCGAGGGGCCGGCCGGATCAGTGACCGAGACGGCGCAGGAAGTCTTCGATGGTCCAGGGTGAGCCGGCATCCGGCAGACCCGGCAGAGGCACCGCCTCGCTGACGTCGAACCCGAATGCATCGGGGCTCGCCTCGCCGGACTCGGAGACCAGCCACGTCACGCAGATCTCGGCGGCGAGGCGGGCGTCGTCGACGTAGATCGCGCCGTCGGTGCAATCGCTGGTGGGATCCTCGCCGAACCACAGATCGGGTGTGGCGGCACTCGCGTCGTGGTCGACGTAGCTCGTCGCCTCCATCACCACATGCGACCGGCGCACCAGGTAGCGGCCGTGCCGCAGCACGACGATCTGCGCGCAGAGCGCTTCGAGCGGATCGTCGAAGGTCTCGGCGTCGAGCGGTTCGTCGTCGATCCGCATGTCCTTCGGCCCGAAGTCGATGGTGACGCCGGGCGGGATCTCGGGTAGCGAGTCGGCCAGCCAGACGGTCATCTGATCCCAGGTCTCGCAGCCGACGAAGTCCTCGTCGTGGTCGTCGCTCACGAGTCTGCCCTCCTGCCGCCGGTCTCGATCGATTCTAATCCCGCGGGGCAGGTGGGCGCTGCGCTCACTGCGCGTGGCGGCCCTCCGGCTCCGTGCGGGTCTCCGCCGGAACGATGTACGTGATCGTCACATCCCACGGGGCGACACCCCAGCGGTTGACCGCGTCGATCGCGAGCGTCCCCGCGGCCCGGAGCGCGTCGTCGGTGATCGGCGCGCTGACGGTCTGGCCCTCCGTATCGTCGGTGGCCGGCCACACGGTGCTGCCGGCCGGCACGGGCACCGTCTCCAGCACGATCTGTTCACCGTGCTCACCCGACATCGCTGCGATGAGGCAGTAGCGGCCATCCGAATCGTCCCAGCCACCGGGTTCGACGACGATCAGCTCGCCCCGGCCGAAGGCCTCGCCGGCCGCACGCGCCACCGCGTCGCGCAGATCGTCCCACGGGCTGCCGGCGACCTCGCTCGGCGGCTCGGACGTGAAGACGCGCCCACCGACCTGATAGCCGTCGGCGGTGTGCTCGGCGGCGTGTCGTTCCTGAAGCATCAGAGTGCCGGAATCCTCGTCGAACAGGCACGCCTCCCGGTAGCGGCCGGGCGCGATCCGGGTGCGTGCCACCCCGCCGAGCCCGACCACCGCGGAGAACGCCTCGGCGTCGTGCAGATGCCAGATGGTCGATTTGTCCGTCCACACCTGGACCAGGCCGCCGACCGGAACGCTGAAGACGGCGGTGGTGAGTGTGGTGCCCTCGTCGATCGGGAAGTCTTCGGCCATCGCTCCTCATTCTCCGGTGCGGATTCGGTCCTTCTCTCCACTATGCCCGGCCCGGCATGAGTTCGCAGATAGGCTCGATGAATGAGACGGATCGACCTGGTGCGGGGGGACATCACCGCGCTGGTCGTGGACGCCGTGGTGAACGCGGCGAACGGCCGGATGCGTGGTGGCGGCGGCGTCGACGGTGCCATTCATCGCGCCGGTGGACCGGCGATCCTCGAGGATTGCGTACGACGCTTCCCACGGGGGCTGGCCACCGGCGACGCGGGCTGGACCACCGCGGGCGACCTGCCCGCCCGCTGGGTGATACACACGGTGGGACCCGATCATGCCGCGGGACAGCGGGATCGTTCACTGCTCGTCTCGTGCTATCGGCGCAGTCTCGAGGTCGCCGACCGGCTCGGTGCGCGGAGCGTCGCGTTCCCGCTGATCAGCGGCGGGGTGTACGGCTGGCCGCGCGACGACGCGGTCGCCGCTCAAGTCGACACCGTCGCGCGGTACGGTCCGGGACCGGAGCGGGTGCTGCTGGTCGCGTTCGACGACGAGATCGCCCGCCTGCAACGGGCACGACTGCGCGCGATCGAGGAGGAGTAGGGATGCGTGGCGAACTGGCTCGGTCCGGCGTAAAGGGAAGGGGTGGGCGGCGCTGGTCGCGGTAGCGGCGATGCTGCTCGCCGGGTGTTCGGCCGACCGGCACGATGCACCCGCGACGGTGGTCACGCAGATCGAGACGGTCACCGCCACGCCGTCGAGCAACCCGGTCCCGGAAGCGCAGACGCAGGACCCGCCGGAGACGACGACGGCACAGACCGAGACGACGACGGCGCAGGCCGGGCCCGCGATCGGCACCCCGTGCATCGGCGCGGACACCGGGAAGCGGGCGGTCGACCCCAGCGGAACCGCGATCGTCTGCGACCAGTATCAATGGCGGGCGGACACCGGACAGCAGCCCGGCCATTCGTGGGCGGACGACCAGACCGCCTGGATGGAGTGCCTCGAAACGCACACCCAGGACGAATGCCGCGCGCTGCTCAATCACTGACGCGGCCGCCACGGACAGTCGATCAGTGGCTGGCGGCGATCCGCTCCAGGACGATGGTCGCCAGCTCCTCCGCGTCGTGCTCGGGAATCCAGTGCCCGGCGTCCTCGAGTACCTCCAGCCGGTAGTCGGCGATCACGTAGTCGGCGGCCAGTTCGGCGCCGCGCCGGACGAGCGCCGTGTCGCGCGCTCCCCATACGTGGGTGGTGGGCACCGCGACGCGGCGGGCGAGCGCGGGCGGGGTGCTCAGCATCATCGCGCGATACCAGTTGAGCGCACCGGTGAGACCACCCGATTCGATGAGCCGGTGCACGTCGGTGAGCTGGTCGTCGTCCATGCCCGACCGGCGCAGCAGTTCGTCGAGCACACCTGGGAAGCGGTCGAGCAGGAGGTCGGGCACCAGTGGCGGCTGAAACGCGGCCATGTACCAGGAGTGCAGCGCCTGACTGCTGCTGAGGAACGACTTGAGGAATGCGCCCGGGTGCGGCACCGACACGGTGGTCAGCGAACGCAGCAGCTCGGGGTGGCTGGACGCCAGGCCCCACGCGACGGCGGCTCCCCAGTCGTGGCCGACCAGGTGCACGGGGCCGTCACCCAGTTGATCGATCAGGGCCACGGTGTCGGCGACGAGTTCGGTGGTCCGGTACGGCGCGCGGCCCTTCGGCCGGGCCCGCGGCGAATAGCCGCGCTGATCCGGTGCGACGGTGCGGTAGTGGGCGTCGTTCAGGAGCGGTGTGACTTTGCGCCACGACGACGACGTCTGCGGAAACCCGTGCAGCAGAATGACAGTGCCCTTCGCCACGCCGTGCGCCGGTGAATCGGCGACGTCGAACGTGAGACCCTCCCGGGTGAAGTGCTCCATGGTTCGTTCCTCCCTCGATCATCTTCCGGGCTCAGGGTACGTCGGGCGCCCCGAGACCCGAGAGGTCGACGTCGGTCTCCGGCGTCGCCAGCGGGTGCACGGCCTCGTCACGCCAGAGACCGGCCGCCAGATACAGGAGCACGGCGACCGGGAACGGCAGCAGGCCGGCCAGCACGAACGTCCACCCGATCCCGATCAGTTGCGCGGCCGGCGCGGCGAGTGCCATCGACACCGGCATGAGGGCGCCGGAGACGAAGAAGTCGAGGCTCGACACCCGGCCGAGCAACTCGGTGGGCACCCGTCGCTGCAGCAGGGTGCCCCACA
Source organism: Gordonia marina (assembly GCF_052036135.1). NCBI lineage: Bacteria > Bacillati > Actinomycetota > Actinomycetes > Mycobacteriales > Gordoniaceae > Gordonia > Gordonia marina. The sequence continues at coordinate 21,480 of NZ_JBPSDN010000048.1, read as the reverse complement.
GGACGAGCGGGCCGTCGAGCATCAGGCCCATCAGGAAACCGGCCACCACGAACAGCACCGTGTGGCGGGCGAAACCCATGATCACCAGCGGGACCGCGCACACCGACCAGAGCGCGAACATCACCGTCAGGTAGCGGCGCGGCATGCGGACCGACGCGAAACCGAGGGCGCCCAGGGCGGCGCCGGCACCGAACGCGGCGAGCACGAGCGAGTGACTGGAGGCGTCGCCGCCGGCGCGGTCGCGCAGCGCGAACGGGACCAGCACCTCGATCGGTCCCATCACCATGAGGATGAGGAAGCACGCGTAGAGCAGGGTGGACCACAGCCACGGGGTCCGCCGTACGTATCCGATGCCCTCGCCGAGGTCGGCGATGACGGCGCGCACCGGGTGGCGGGTGTCGGCGGGTTCCTCGTCGCCGGTGGCCTCCCGTTCGGCGACCGGGCCCATCGCGAGATAGCAGGCGCCGGACAGCACGCAGGCGATCGCGCCGACGACGATCGCCGTGCCCGGCGAGGTCTGGCCGATGATCAGGCCGGCGAGCATCGGGCCCGCGGCCTGGTAGAGCACCGGCCGCAGAATGCCTTCGACGCCGTTGGCGGCCAGCAACTGGCCGGCGTCGATCACGCGCGGCAGCAGCGCCGAGTAGGCGGGGTAGTACATACCCGTGGTGATCCCGCCGAGCAGTGCGGCGACGGCGAGGTGTCCAAACGTGAGGACGCCCAGCAGCGAGGCGATCCCGACCGAGCCGAAGGCGAGGAGCTTCACCGTCTCCAGGCCGACGACGATCTTGCGCTGACTCACCCGGTCGGCGAGGACGCCGCCGAACAGGGTCGACGCGATCATCCCGACCGCGGCGATCCCCGAGACGAGGGAGACGCGGCCGGGGCCGCCGCCCAGGCCGATCACCTGCCAGACCAGGGCGATCAGCCAGATGCCGTCGCCGAACAGGGCCAGTGCCAGCCCGGCGGCCAGCCACCGGTACTGGCGCACGGCGAACGGGCGCAGTACCCGGGGGAGGCGGGAGGCCGGGGCGGTCACCGGTCGAGGATGCCCGATGACGGTGGTCCGGGGCCAGTGAGATTCGGGTTCGAGGGTTGGTCTCGACTTCGCTCGACCGTCATGGGGCTCGGCCGTCGTGGGGGGTCTCGACTTCGCTCGACCGTCATGGGGTGGTCGTCCATCGTGGGGTGCTCGACCGTCATGGGGGCTCGACCATCATGGTGGTCGGCCGTCACGGGGTGATGAGGCGGCGGATGTCGTCGGCGGTGAGGGCGCCGGAGAACTGCTCGCCGTCGTCGATGAGGGCGTCGAACAGGGCACGCTTGCGGTTCTGCAGGTCGATCACGCGTTCCTCGATGGTGCCGGTGGAGATCAGCCGGTAGACGGTGACGGGGCGTTCCTGGCCGATGCGGTGTGCGCGATCGACGGCCTGTGCCTCGGCGGCCGGGTTCCACCAGGGGTCGGCGACGAAGCAGTAGTCGGCCGCGGTGAGATTGAGTCCGAAGCCGCCGGCTTTGAGGCTGATCAGGAAGACCTTGGTCTGTCCGGAGGTGAACTTCTCGATCTCGTGCTGGCGCCGACGGGCGCTCATGGTCCCGTCGAGGTAGCTGAACGCGATCCCGGCGCCGATCAGCGAGTCGGCGATCAGCGTCAGGAAACCGGTGAAGCTGCTGAACACCAGCGCGCTGTGTCCCTCGTCGAGCAGTACCGGGAGGCGTTCGGACAGGTAGGTGATCTTGGTCGACGCGATCGCGGAATGCTGATCGTCGATCAGTCCGGGATGCAGGCTGAGCTGGCGCATCCGGGTGAGTGCCTGGAGGATCTGCATCCGGTTGTCCTCCCAATTGTCCAGCAGTCCGAGGACCTTCTGGCGTTCGCGGGCGAGGAAGACGTCGTAGATCTTGCGGTGTGCGGGGTCGAGGTCGAGCCCGACGACGGATTCCTGCTTCGGCGGCAGGTCGTCGGCGACCTGATCCTTGGTGCGCCGCAGCATGATCGGCTTGAGTCGCCGGCGCAGGACCCGCAGCCGCTCGGGATCGGTGCCGTTCTCGATCGGTACGGCGAAGTGCTCGCGGAACTTCTTCGGGCTGCTGTACAGGCCGGGCGCGACGAGGGAGATCAGCGACCACAGCTCCATCACGTTGTTCTCCATCGGTGTACCGGTGATGGCGAGCTTGAACGGTGCGGCCAGCCGCCGGGCGGCCTGGTGCGTCTTGGAGTGATGATTCTTGACGAACTGCGCCTCGTCGAAGATCGCGCCGTCCCAGGTGATCTCGGCGAACGCGTCGTAGTCGATCCGGAGCAGCGTGTACGACGTGACGACGATGTTCGCGTCGCCGATCTGCTCGGCGAGCGACGTCCCGCTGCGCTTCTGGGTCGAGGTGACGGTGGCGACGCGCAGGCCCGGCGCGAACCGCCCGGTCTCGGCGGCCCAGTTGCCGATGACGCTGGTCGGTGCCACCACCAGGAAGCGCGCGTTCGGCCGCTCCTGCGCGACGCGGGTGATCAGCGCCAGCGTCTGGACGGTCTTGCCGAGGCCCATGTCGTCGGCCAGGATCCCGCCGAGCCCGTTGTCCCAGAGGAAGCTCAGCCAGGCGAGACCGTCGCGCTGGTAGCTCCGCAGGGTCGCGGCGAGCCCGGGGGCGGGCTCGACCGGGCCGGGTGGACGCGCGTGCGCGAGCCGCGTCATCTGCCCGTGCCACTGCGCGAGCTGCTCGGAGACCACGCCGAGGCTGAGCAGTTCGTCCCACATGGTGGCGTTGGGATGGGCGGTGTTCACCTTCGCGCCGTCGAGGTCGCCCAGAGCGCGGGCCTCGAACAGGAGGTCGCGCAGGCGGTCCAGCTCCGGGGTGCGCAGATCGAAGTAGCGGCCGCTGGCGAGCACCGAATAGCGCTCGCCGTGCACCAGGTCTTCGATGATCGAGGTGATCGGGATCAGTTCGCCGTCGACCTCGATCTCGATGTTCAGGTCGAGCCATTCGTGCGCGCCGCTGGTGCCGAAGTGCAGCACCGGGTCGGTCACCTCGCGGAAGTCCTTGTTCTCGCCGGTGATCTGGACCTCGATCAGACCGGGCGCGGTGATCCGGTTGACCAGTTCGCCGCACAGGATCGCGGTGTCGGGCAGGTCGAGGCCGAGCGGGATCAGCAGATCGGCGATCGGTGCTTTCGCGGCCATCACCTCGGGCGTCGAGGGCTCGGGTACACGCGCACCGCGCCGTGGCGACGATCCCGTCCTCCATTTGTGCGCGAGCCGGGTCCCGGCCCGGTTCAGACCGGCGAGGGCGTCGCGCCAGCGGCTGTTGCCGATGACGAACAGTTCGAGTTCCGGTCGTGCCCGGCGCCACATCTGCCGCTCGGCCTCGCTGTCGCGAAAGCCGGTCTGGCGCTGAGGGACCGCCGGATCGAAGTCGCGGCGCTCGCCGTCCACGCGGTACGCCGTGCGCCAGCGGGTCCGCGAGCCGTAGTCCTCGACCTCGATGCGCAGCAGCGGGAACGGCGCGGAGACCTCCGGGGGACGCAGCCCGGCGTCGGGCACGGTGACGTGGCGTCGGGCGGTGAGCGTGGGCAGGGCCGCGGTGAAGTCGTCGTAGTCGGCGGTAGGGATCTCGATCGGATCGCCGGTGAGCAGCCGGGTCTCCATCGGGGTGACGGTGCCGAGCGGTCCCAGGCGCAGCGCGGTGCCGCGCCGGACCGCGGCGCCGGTCGCCGGTTCGCCGAGGACCGCGACGTCGTCGCCGTCGGTGGACTCGTCGTCGAGTGTGATCTCGGCGGACAGGTGCGCCCCGGTGTCGTGCGGTTCGACGCGGTAGGCGACGGCGAGGGCATCGGTCAGCTCGACGCTCTCGACTTCTCCGGCCGCGAGAAGCGGCAGCCCGGCGTCGACGGCGCCGCGCAGGACCTTCCAGAAGGCGGCTGGAGCCCGCGCCAGTTGCAGCTGGGCGGGTAGTCGCGCCGAGACTCCGCGGTAGCGCTGGACGCCGCCGGAGGAGAAGATCGCGGCGATCGCGCTCAGGCCGTCGAACGCGCCCGGCTCGTAGCCGTCGCCGCTGCCCTCCAAGGCGACGGTCCACGGCAGGTGCGGCGTCCACGATCCGTCGGGCTGGCAGACGAGCGGGCGGATGCTGACGCCGAGTTCGCCCAGCGGAGTGCGCCGGGCCTCCACTTCCAGGCCCACCTCCCGGACCGGGGCGGCCGGGCCGGGCTCGGATCGCTCGGCGGTCACCTCGTCGAGCAGCGCCCGCCACGGGGACTCCGGGTCGGCGGTGCCGACGGCCGCCAGAATCAGCGCGGCGCAGTGCTTGCAGTCCGACGCGACCGGGCAGGAGCAGACGCCGAAGGCATCGACCACGGTGTCGCCCCGGCGGACCAGCGTGACCGTGCTGCGATACCGGCTGGTCCCCGAGCCGCGGCAGCGGCCGCGCAGCACCGTCGGCGACGTCCACTCGATCTCGGAGATCCGGTCCTGCGCCGCGTAGCCGCGTCCGCGCTGCACGTCGGGCCCGGGCAGGTGCGCCAGCGCCTGCTCGGCCTGCGCCGACGACCAGTTCGGAGTATCCATCGAGGCCAGGGTAGCGAGCCCCGCCGACGCCCGGCAGACGCTGTCCACAGCCCGGTTCGCGTGGCGGCGGCGGGCCTGTGGACAACTCCCGGCGCCCAGTAGGCTGACCGGGTGACAGCGGCGACGATCGGTCTGCTCGGGCCGGTGACGGTGGACGGCACGCCCGTGCCCGGAATCCGTGCGCGCCGCCTCCTGGTCTCCCTCGTGCTGGCCGGCGGCCGGGTGCGGTCGGCGCAGCGGCTGATCGACGACGTCTGGGACGACGCGCCGCCCAAATCGCCGCACGCGGCCCTGCACACCCAGATCTCCCGGCTGCGGCGGTTGCTGCCGCCCGCCGAGGTCGTCGGCGATCCGGCCGGTTACCGGCTCGACGGCGCCGTGACCGATCTGGCGCTCGCCGACGACCTGCTGGCCGCCGGAACCCCGGAAGCGCTGGCGCGGGCGCAGGAACTCTGGCGCGGTGCTCCCGGCGACGACCTGGACGGCGGGGAGCTCGCCCGCGAACTCCAGGTGGCCGCCGAAGGCGTACGGCGCCGCGTCGACGACCGGCGCGCCCATCTCGCGCTGGCCGCCGGCGAATTCGACGTGGTCCGGGGGCTCGCCGAAGCCCGCTGTGCCGCGGATCCCCTGGACGAGGAGGCGCATCTGCTGCTGATGCGCGCACTGGCCGGTCAGGGACGTCGTGCCGAGGCGCTCGCCGTCTTCGCGGGTCTGCGCCGCGCGCTGGCCACCGAACTCGGCATCGATCCCGGCCCCGAGATCACCGCCCTCAACACCGAACTGCTGACCGGTCCACCCGCACCGAGGGCGCCGGCCGCCGCGCCGGAATCGCCGGTGCGGGCGGTATCCCGCGCCCGGGCGAGTGGCCTGCGGGCCGAGAGCACCCCGCTGGTCGGCCGGGACGACGACCTCGCCGCCGTCGAGGCGCTGCTCGCCGCGCATCGGGTGGTGACGGTGCAGGGACCCGGCGGCATCGGCAAGACCCGGTTCGCCAACGCCGTCGGACTGCGCCTCGCCGGGCGCGGAGACACCGTCTGGTTCGTGCCGCTCGCCTCGGTCCGGAACGACGACGACGTGGCCGCCGCGCTGGCCGGTGCGCTCGGCGTGGGCGAGGCCGACGTGTCCGGCTCGGGACGCATCCGCACCACGATCAGCGAGGTCACCGCCCTGCTCGCCGAGGCGGTGGCCGGGCGCCGGGCACTCATCGTGCTGGACAACTGCGAGCAGGTGGTCGACGGCGCCGCGCGCATCGTCGACGAGCTCGTGGCCGTCGCGCCGGAGCTGACCGTGCTGGCCACCAGCCGTGCTCCGCTGATGATCCCGGCGGAGCAGACCTACCAGCTGCCGGTGCTGGCCACCGATGGTCGTGCGCCGGCGGTGGAACTGTTCCTGATGCGGGCCCGCGCGGCACGACCGGCCGCGCAGCTGGACCGGGCCGCCGTGGCGCGGCTCTGCGAATACCTGGACGGACTGCCGCTCGCGATCGAGCTGGCCGCGGCGCGCATTCGCACCATGAGTGTCGAGGAGATCACCGAGCGGCTCGCCGAGCGATTCACCCTGCTGCGCTCGACCGATCGCACCGTGCCCGACCGTCACCGCACCCTGCACGCGGTGATCGAGTGGAGCTGGGAACTCCTCACCCCCGACGCCCGGCGGCTCCTGACCCGGATGTGCCGGTTCCCCGGTGGCTTCGACCGCCGGGCGGCGGCGCAGGTCAGCGGTTTGCCGCCGATGGCGCTCGACGATGCGCTGACCGCGCTGGTGAACCAGTCCCTCCTTCAGGTGATCGATGACGGTGCGCACGTGCGGTACCGGATGATGGAGATGGTCCGCGAGTTCGGTGAGGAGCAGGTGGCGGCCGATCCGGACCGGTCGGCGGAGATCGATGTCGCGATGGCCGCCTGGGCCCGGCTGCTCTGCGAGCGGCTCCGGGAACAGTTCGATCGGTCCGTCGACCGCGCGCTGGTCGATTCGGTCGCCTCCGACGTGGAGAACCTGGTCTGGGTGCTGCGCGGCGCGCTCGCGGGGCCGGTCGTGGACACCGACACCGTGGTCCATGTGTTTCCGGTCCTGTCCGCGCTGTGGTCGGTGCGGGGTCTGCACGCCGAGATCGGTTCCTGGGGTGACCGGATTCTGCGGTCGCTGGGCGGTCCGCCGGCCGATCTGGACGAGGCTGCCCGCGAGCGCTGGCAGCTGACGGTGATCGCGGCGGCCGCACCGCTTCTCGCGCAGCAGTCGCCACGGGGACTGGCGATCGCACGGTCGCGGTTGCGGCACATGTACCGGCCGGATCTGGTGCTGGAGCGGCCCGCCGACTTCATCAGCGGTTTCGCGGTCGCCCGCACCGGTGTCGACCGGATTCGGCTGCTCGAGCGCGCGCCCGATCACGGTGGCCGGGACGTGCGGGAACTGGCGCTCGGCCTGCGCACGAACATCCGGGAGAACGCGGGCAACCTGGTGGGGGCGATGCGCGACTGCGTCCGGCTCGCCGGGTCCGGCGCGCGGGACCCGTGGGTACACGCGATGAACCAGCTCAGCATGGGCAGCCTGCACAGCCAGCAGGGCGACTGGGCGGCCGCCGCTCCGCATTTCCAGACCGCGATCGACGAACTCGAGCAGATGGGTGCGTCCGACGATTCGCTCCAGGCACAGTACTTCCTGACGGTCGCCCTGATCGCCACCGGCGAGCTCGACCGCGCGGAGGCACTGCTGCTGTCGGTCTGCGAGTTCGATCCGGATATGCCGCTGCCACAAGGCGATACCGAGGCGATCGCGGCCCAGGCCATCTGCTGGGCCGCCCTGCGTCACGCGCGCGGCGAGGACGGCGCCGAGCTGTACCGCGGCGCGGCGGAAGTCCTGCTGCGCGACTATCGGCCCGACCGCGCCGACCCCGGCGCGAACGTCCTGCTGGCGAGCGCGGTGTGCGGGCTGGTGCAGGTCGGCCGCGCGGACTGGGCCCAGGAGTGGCTGCCGACGGTCGCGCGGGGATTGCGAGAGGCGCTGGCCAATCCGCTGTGGCGCGACATCCCGCAACTCGGGTCGACGTGTCTGGCGGTCGGCCTGCTGCTGGTGCGCGAGCCCGGCGCGGAGAGCGACGGCGCGGTGCTGATGGAGATCGGTGCCCGCCTGCGAGTACGGCAGGACTATCCGGCGGTGTACGACACGCTGGTGCGCCGACGGGAGTTCGCCCCGGTGGACGCGCGGACCTGGGACGCCGTCGCGCGGCGGACGGAACAGATGTCCCGCCGCCGCGCGATGGAGGAGGCCGCCGAGATCCTCGACCGGCGCTTCGGCCGGTGAAGGTCCGGGGTCAGCGCGCCTCGCGGATGTAGGCGCGGACCGTGAGGGGAGCGAACACGGCCACTAGGACGGTGGCGCCGAGCAGGCTCCAGACCACGTGCATGCCGACGTGGCCGCTGTTGCAGAGTTCGCGGACCGCGGAGACCAGCTGGCTGACCGGGTTGACCTTGACGAAGGCCTGCAGCCAGCCGGGCATGGTGTCGACCGGGACGAACGCGTTGGAGGCGAAGGTCAGCGGGAAGATGACCATCATCGAGATGCCCTGCACCGCGGACGACTTCTTCACCAGGCAGCCCATCAGGGCGAAGATCCACGACACGGCGAACGCGCACACGAGGATCAGCAGCACCGAGCCGACGGCCCCGGCGGCGTCCGGCCGCCAGCCCATCGCGATACCGACCACGAAGGTGATGACCGACGCGATCAGATAGCGGATGACGTCGGCCAGGAGCGCGCCGGCCAGCGGACTGATCCGCGCGATCGGCAGCGACCGGAAGCGGTCGAAGACGCCCTTCTCCATGTCCTCGCGGAGCTGAGTGCCGGTCACGACCGACGACATCACGACGGTCTGCACCAGGATTCCGGGGATGATCACGGGCAGGTAGTTCTTGACGTCACCGCTGATCGCGCCGCCGAAGATGTAGGTGAACATCACGGTGAAGAGGATCGGCATGAAGGTGACGTCGAACAGCTGCTCCGGGTTGTGCCGCAGCTTCAGCAGACCGCGATAGCCCATCGAGAACGACTGCCGGATCGTGTCGGCGAGACCGATGGAGCGGGTGGCCGTGGAACGGACGGCGGCGATGGAGACGCCCGTGGCCGCTGTATCGGGGGCGCCGGGCGCGGTGGGCGAGCCGGAGGTGGTCAGGGTGGTGGTCATGTCAGACCTCCTTCTGGTCGGAGTCGGCGGCGGACGCGCCGTCGCCGGTGAGAGTGAGGAAGACCTCGTCGAGAGTCGGCCGCTGGACGTTGATCTCGTCGAGTGCGATACCCGATTCGCGCAGTGCGATGAGGACGTCCGGGACCAGGTCCGGCTGGTGCATCGGCACGGTCACCCGGCCCGCCTCGGGGGAGACGGCCGCGGTCTCGCCGAGCACGGTCCCGGCGAGTTCGGCGACGCGGGGGATGTCGGCGCGATCGACCGGGGTGAGCTGCAGCGTGCTGGAACCGACGGACTGCTTGAGATGGTCGGCGGTGCCCTCGGCCACGACCAGACCGCGATCGATCACGGCGATCCGGTCGGCGAGCTGATCGGCTTCGTCGAGGTACTGGGTGGTGAGCAGCACGGTGGAGCCGCCGGCGACCAGTTTGCGGATGGTGGTCCACATCTGGGCGCGGGTCCGCGGATCCAGGCCGGTGGTCGGCTCGTCGAGGAAGATCAGCGGCGGGGTGTCGACCAGGCTCGCGGCCAGGTCGAGGCGTCGCCGCATGCCGCCGGAGAAGTCTTTGAGGGGACGGTCCGCGGCCTCCTCGAGCGCGAAGTCGTGCAGCAGTTCCTCGGCGCGCGACCGGGCGGCGGCACGCGAGAAGCCGAGCAGCCGGGCGAACAGCCGCAGGTTCTGGCCTGCCGTGAGGTCCTCGTCGACCGACGCGTACTGGCCGGTGACACCGATCAGCGAGCGCACGGCGACGGCGTCGCGCACCACGTCGTACCCGAAGATCTCGGCGCTGCCGGCGTCCGGGTGCAGCAGCGTCGCGAGCATGCTGATGGTGGTGGTCTTGCCCGCGCCGTTGGGTCCGAGGACGCCGTAGACGGAGCCGGCGGGTACGGCGAGGTCGACGCCGTTGACCGCGCGGGTGGCACCGAAGTGCTTCACCAGGCCGCGAGCGTCGATCGCCAGGTCGGTGGTGGCGGTGGCCCGGCCGACGGGGCCGGGCAGAGTGGTGTTGGTCATGACGGCAACTCTGCGCGCCACCGCTGTCGCCGCCCTTGCACCGGCTTGCGTGGGCTGTCCCCGGATTGCCTCACGCGGCGCGTCAGGCGGCACCGATCTGTGGTACCCCGGACAGGGGCTGCACCTCGCGCGCGTACTCGTAGCCCGGCTGCCAGGGAAAACGACCGCCGACGTCGGGCCAGATCAGCTGCACGACGGGCACGTCCGGCCCGTAGAGCAGGCGCGTGACCGTCAGTTCCGCGGTGTCGACGGCGGGCAGTGCCGCCAGCCGGTAGGGCGGACGCAGCACGCGGTCGATGCGGGGGCGGTCGAGCAGGGTGGCGTCGTCGATCAGCAGTTCCGCGGCGCGGTTGAGAAGGCCGCACGCGGTCTCCGGCTCGAGGCCGTAGATCAACAGTTCCGGCCGGGAGAACTCGGTGAGGCCCGTGGTGTAGGCGAAGGCAGGGCCGAGTTCGTCGCCGTAGACGCCGGTGACCGCCCAGCGGCCCGCCGCGATCTGGGCCAGCGCGTTGCCCACGAGGTCGTCCGAACCGTCGCAGCGAGGGTCGAATTCGCACATGATGTTCTCCTTGTCGGGACCGGGTATCGATCGTCTGTTCGATACGGTGCCGACGCTACGCCGGGGGTACGACAGTCGCGGAGAACGCGCGGATGCCCAGGTCAGGCGCGGTACGCCGCCGACTGCTGCGCGACGATGGAGACGAGTCGTTCGAGGCCGAAGTTCATGTCGAGCAGATGCGTGTCGAACAGCGGCAGCTCGTTGACCGACTGCGGTTTGACCATGGAGATCCGCAGGCGATGGAAGCCGTTCGGGTCGACGCAGCGGCTGACGCCGCGCCCCGGCCCGGTGGTCCAGGTGGACGAGGAGCTCGGCAGCCCGTCGGGCAGCGTGGTGTAGGTCATCAGGAGGCTGATCACGCCGAACGCGTACGGCGTGGACGGGACCGTGGCGCCGACCGGGGCGGTGATGCCGCTCAGCTTCGCCGGATCGGTGCAGGCCACCTGGTACGCCGGGCCGGTCGGCAGACCCATCGGTCCGCTCAGCAGATCGAGCGAACTGCTGCCGAACAGTGACGGCAGTGGCAGCAACTCGGTGGAGTAGGCGGTGACGCAGCCGGCCTGCCCGCGCCGGGTGCAGATCGGGATGTGCCGGAAGTCGCCGCCGGTGGTCTTGCCGCGAGCGGTCAGGACGTTGCCGCCCATCAGTACCGCACCGACGAACCTCTTGCGCAGCTCCGGCTTGGGATCGATCTCCTCGCGGATCAGCTTGCGCAGCATCATGGTGCCCTGCGAGTGCCCGATGAACACGACGCCGCGGCCGTGGTTCTCGGTGCGCAGATAGGTCTTCCAGGCCCGCAGGACGTCGCCGTAGGCGACGTTCGCCAGGTCGCGGTTGCCGACCCACGACGCCATCGCGGCCGGGGAGAGGCCCCACAGCGTCATCTGGCGGTAGTTCGGGGCGAAGACCCGGCACTCGCTGTTGAACGGCGCCGCCTGGAACCGGGCGATGGACTCCGTCGCCGGCACCGCGTGTCCGGGGGCGAGGAACGAGGGGTTGTCGGTGACGGTGGGGTAGACGTAGAAGCAGTCGATCGGCTTGTCCTGCTGGCGGCCGTTGGTGGCCGGGTACTTCTTGCCGGTGCCCTTGTCGGTGCGATCGTTCGGCAGATCGCAGGGATCGTTCTTCATCTTCGGATGGCACAGCCAGTCGACGCCGTCGATCACCTTGGCGGTCGCCGTGCCGGGCGCGATCACCGCCAGGCCGAGGACGAGCGCCAGGACCGCCGCGATCGTCATGCTCCGGTTTCGTATGTTGCGCATGGTGAAGAATCCCCGTTCCCATCAAGTGACCACGGCCGTAGGCAGATGATAGGAGCGGGTGGGGCCGAATGGGTCCGCTTCGGCCGAAATCACGGCGGGCCGTGACCGATCCCGGCGATGCGCGGCGCCCGGCTAGACTGGCCGGGTGCCAGGCAGAATCCCCGATCGCGACATCACGGCCATCCGTGAACAGACGCGGATCGAGGACATCGTCGGCGACTACGTGGCGCTGCGCCGCGCCGGCGCCGACAGCATGAAGGGTCTGTGCCCCTTCCACGACGAGAAGACGCCGTCGTTCCACGTCCGGCCCAACCACGGACACTTCCACTGCTTCGGCTGCGGTGAGGGCGGCGACGTCTACACCTTCCTGCAGAAGCAGGAGCACATCAGCTTCGTGGAGGCCGTCGAGCAGTTGGCCGACCGGATCGGCTATCGCATCAACTATGAGGGCGGTGGCACGACGATCCACCGCGACCGCGGGACGCGCGCGCGGCTGGTCGCCGCCAACGCCGCGGCGCAGCGCTACTACGCCGAGCAGCTGCGGACGCCGGATGCCAAGGTGGCCCGCGACTTCCTGACAGAGCGCGGGTTCGACGCCGCGGCCGCGGAGACCTTCGGCTGCGGGTACGCGCCGGCCGGCTGGGACACGATGACCAAAGTGCTGCTGTCGCAGGGATTCTCGTTCCAGGAGCTGGAGGCTGCCGGGCTGTCCAAGCAGGGGCGGATGGGCCCGATCGACCGGTTCCATCGTCGTCTGCTGTGGCCCATCCGGAACCTGGCCGGCGATGTGATCGGCTTCGGTGCGCGCAAGCTGTTCGATGACGACAACCTCGGCAAGTACATGAACACCCCCGAGACCATGCTCTACAAGAAGAGCCAGGTGCTGTTCGGGCTCGACCTGGCCAAGCGGGAGATCGCCAAGGGGCACCAGGTGGTGATCGTCGAGGGCTACACCGACGTGATGGCCATGCACATGGCCGGGGTGCCGACCGCGGTCGCGTCCTGTGGCACCGCCTTCGGCGAGGACCACCTCGCGCTGATCCGCCGGTTGATGATGGACGACAGCTACTTCCGCGGCGAGGTGATCTACACCTTCGACGGTGACGACGCCGGGCAGGCGGCGGCGCTGAAGGCCTTCGAGGGGGAGCAGTCGGTATCCGGACAGACCTTCGTCGCGGTCGCGCCGGACGGGATGGACCCGTGTGAACTGCGGCAACGGTCGGGTGACGCCGCCGTCCGCGACCTGATCGCCCAGCGTATCCCGATGTTCGAGTTCGCCATCAAGGCGCTGCTGGCCACGCACGACCTGGACACCGCCGAGGGCCGTGTCGCCGCGCTGCGCGATGCCGTGCCGGTCGTCGCGCGGATCCGTGACGTCGCCCTGCGCGACGAGTACGCGCGGCAGCTCGCCGGCTGGGTGGGCTGGGAGGACGTCGCCCAGGTGCTGGGACGGGTCCGGCAGCAGGCCGGGCGCGGTCGTGGCCGGTCGGGGCAGGCGGCTCCGGGGCGGGGCCGTCGTCCGGGCCGGTTCGCCGCGCCGGAGGCGTCGTCTCCGCCGCCCACCGCACGGCCCCTCGCCAACGACCCGCGGCTCTGGCCGCAGCGCGAAGCTCTCAAGGCGGCGATCCAGTATCCCGGCATCGCGGGTACCGTCTTCGACTCGCTTCCGGTGGAGTGTTTCACCGAGCCGGCGTATGCGCTTGTGCGACAGGCGATCTCCACTATCGGTGGTACGGCGGCGGGCATGTCGGGCGCGTCGTGGGTCGATGCGATCAGCCAGGCCGTCGACAATCCGGCGCTGACGCCACTCGTGACGGAACTGGCCGTGGAGGACCTGCCGGTGGCCGAGGATGGCCTGCCGCGCTACATCAACAGCGTGCTCGCGCGGTCGCAGGAGGTGTGGGTCGGCGCGCAGATCGGCGACCTCAAATCCAAGTTGCGGCGCATGTCGCCCGGCGGCGACCCGGATGCGTACAACGCGCTGTTCGGCGATCTGGTCGCGCTGGAATCGTACCGGCGGAGCCTGCTGGAGCAAGCCGTCGACGCGGGTGCCGGCACCCTGTAGCACCGGGCTCGGGCCCAAGCTGCCCGCGCGGGCGCGGCGGGGTTTAGGGTTTCTCTCAGTATCCAGGGGGCGATGAGGGAGAGTGCACATGACGACGACCCGCACCGAGAGGGCCCCGGGCGCTTCGGTCAAAGAACTGACACTGCGGGGCGTGATCCTGGGCGGCGTGATCACCCTGATCTTCACCGCCGCGAACGTCTACCTCGGTCTCAAAGTGGGTCTGACCTTCGCCACCGCCATCCCGGCCGCGGTGATCTCGATGTCGATCCTGCGGTACTTCGCCAACCACTCGGTGGTGGAGAACAACATCGTGCAGACGATCGCGTCGGCGGCGGGCACGCTGTCGGCGATCATCTTCGTGCTCCCCGGCCTGATCATGATCGGCTTTTGGACCGGATTCCCGTACTGGGAGACCGTCGCCGTCTGCGCGATCGGCGGCCTGCTCGGCGTCATGTACTCGATTCCGCTGCGGCGGGCACTGGTGACCGGGTCCGACCTGCCGTATCCGGAGGGTGTCGCGGCCGCTGAGGTGCTCAAGGTCGGCGACAGCGAGGTCGGGGCCGAGGAGAACCGCGGCGGTATGCGGATGATCGTCGTCGGGTCGCTGGCAGCGGCCGGGTTCTCGCTGCTCGCGTCTCTCAAGGTGCTCAGCAGTTCCGTCGCCGGGGCCTTCCGGATCGGCAGCGGTGCGACGATGTACGGCGCGAGCCTGTCGATGGCGCTGATCGGTGTCGGGCACCTCGTCGGTATCGGCGTCGGCATCGCGATGCTGATCGGCCTGGTGATCTCGTACTTCGTCCTGCTGCCCGTGCAGACCTGGGGCAGCCTGCCGAGCGGCGACCTCCTCGACAGCGTTGGCGGGGTGTTCAAGGACGACGTCCGGCTGATCGGCGCCGGTGCCATCGCCGTCGCGGCGGTCTGGACGCTGCTGACCCTGATCGTGCCGATCGTGCGCGGCATCGTCGAGTCGCTGGCCAGCGCGCGGGAGCGGCGCGGCGGCGGCGAGGTCGACATCACCGAGCGGGACATCCCGATCCAGTGGGTCGGCCTCAGCGTCCTGGTCGCGATGATCCCGATCGGCTGGCTGCTGTGGGACTTCCTGCAGGGCACGACGCTGGCCCACAAGAGCGGCGGCATGGTCGCGGTCTCGGTGATCTTCGTGCTGGTGATCGGCCTGGTCGTCGCCGCGGTGTGCGGCTACATGGCGGGCCTGATCGGGTCGTCGAACAGCCCGATCTCCGGCGTCGGCATCGTCGTGGTGCTGCTGGCCGCGGTGCTGCTCAAGCTCACCCACGGCACCGGCGACGCGATCGTGATGACCGCGTACACGCTGTTCACCGCCGCCGTCGTCTTCGGTGTCGCGACCATCTCCAACGACAACCTGCAGGACCTCAAGACCGGTCAGCTGGTCGGGGCGACGCCATGGAAGCAGCAGGTGGCGCTCATCATCGGCGTCGGCTTCGGCGCGATCATCATTCCGCCGGTGCTCGGCCTGATGAACACCGCGTTCGGTTTCGAGGGGGCGCCCAACGCGAAGGCCGACGCGCTGTCGGCGCCGCAGGCCGGGCTGATGTCGACCCTGGCCAAGGGTGTGTTCGGGAACGACCTGGACTGGAGCAAGATCTGGCTGGGCGTGGCGATCGGCGCGGCGGTGATCCTGGTCGACGAGATCCTCAAGCGCACCACCACCAAGCTGCGCGTGCCGCCGCTGGCCGTCGGCATGGGCATGTACCTGCCGATGGCGGTCACCCTGATCATCCCGGTCGGCGCGTTCATCGGGCGGGCCTACGACAAGTGGGCCGAGCGCGACGCCGGTGACGCTTCCCGTAAGAAGCGCCTCGGCATCCTGATGGCCACCGGCCTGATCGTCGGCGAGAGCCTGTACGGCGTGGTCTTCGCCGGGATCGTCGCCGGTTCCGGCAAGGACGAGCCGCTGGCGCTGCCGTTCATCCCGGCCGGCTACGGCGACTGGGCGGAGCTGGTCGGCGTGATCGTGTTCGCGCTGATCGTCGTCTGGCTGTACCGGTACGTCCGCACGACCGCGTCCAAGCCGTACGACGGCCCGCCGGTCACCTCGGAGCTGTAGCGCCTCGGGGCTGCGCGTTCGTGGCGCTTCCGGCCGCCCGGTGTCGCCCCCTTGCCAGGGGTGCCCGGCACCCCGGCGTCGTTCTCGCCCCCTCCGCCGAGGGAGCGAGAACGAGCTGCGGGGCGACCGGGCGACTCACCGGGACAGCGGGGAGACGAGCCACGGCCAGTCGAGCCCGACCCAGCCGCCGGCCAGGTGCAGCGCCCCGGTCAGCCAGAGGGTGAGGAACACGATCGCGCAGGTCACGACGCCGAGCGTCGCCTGCGCGAGGCGGTTGCCGTCGATGTGGTCGCGATACAGCCGGTTGAGCCAATACATGATCGTGTGCCGGAGCTTGGCGGCCCACTCCAGCTCCTGGGAGAGGATCAGCAGGCCGAGGAAGACGATCGCCCACCCCGGACCGGGGTAGGGGATCGCGATGATGCCGGCCACGGTGACGACAGTGCCGACGAAGATGGTCACGTAGCGCAGCAGAAAGCCGAACCGGTGGTGGTACCGGACGTATCGGTAGCGGGCGCCGAGGCGCTTGATCAGGCCGGGCGACTCGTCGGCCGTGGTGTGGGCGTCGGCGGCGGTGGTTCCGTCGGCGGGCATGGCATCGATGATGCCGGAGCATCGCGTGCGCGTCGAGGCGGTGCGGGGTGCCGGGCCACGACGTCCCCGTGCCCGCGGCGCGGCGGTCAGTGCAGCGCGATCGCCCCGCCGGTCGGAGTGTCGGTGAGCTTGTCACCGCCGCCGTTCCACACGCCGGGGGTGAGCTGCCGGTACTCGTGGCGGCTCAGTTCGACACCCAGGAAGTCGCGGGCGAAGTCTGCGGCGTAGACCGGCTTGCCGTCGATCCGGGACACCGACGGCACCACGGCGGAACCGATGTCCCGGCCCCACAGGTAGTCCGTGTACACCCACGGCCCGCCGTCGCGGGTGGTGAAGGTGAGGGTCTTGCCGAGGTTGCTCTGCGCGCGGGTCATCAGCCGGGCGGTGCGGTACGGCAGCGGCTTCCCGTCGACCTGAAACATCGGCAGCAGCGAGATGGTCTTGGTCCCGGTCGGCACGGTGCCGAGTTCAGCGCCCTCGAACAGGGCCAGGATCTGCGCGGCGCTGCAATGGTTCATCAGGGAATCGACCGTGCGGGCATCGTCGGCGGGATCGACGACGCAGCGTTCCCGCGCGCCCGTCGAGGTGTCCGGGTTCGGTACGGCGGCGGCGGTCCCGGCGCCGGCTACGACGGCCACCGCGAGTGCGCAGGAAGACAACAGCGTCGACGTGGAAGCGAAACGACGGATCCGGGAGATTCTCACCCGCCGAGTGTAGATCGATCGGATGACACCCGCAGGGGGTGTGACGCGGGTGCTCGGGTGCGCTGCGAAGGGCTCATGGTGACCCGCTAGGCTCGTGGTGGCCCGGCTTCGGCCCGGTCAGGGGGCTATAGCTCAGTTGGTTAGAGCCGCGGACTCATAATCCGCTGGTCCCGGGTTCGAGCCCCGGTGGCCCCACTGTGAACCTCAGGCCACGGCGTATTCGCGCCGTGGCCTGAGGCGTTTCCGGGACCTCGCTCCCGGTGTGCACATCGAACCTCGCCGCGGCGGAGAGCCGGACCCATCGGCAGGTTCATCCGCTGGGGGACGCTGAGGCACTCCGCGTCGGCCGCCTGCTGGGCGTGAGCGTCGCGGAAGTCGAGCGCGATACCTTTCCGCCGAACTGGTCCTGATCTCATGAACACCCGACTGTTCCGGGGCCCTGGGCCTGACTTGGCTCACTTTCGCGGATTCTGAGTTCGGTGGGCCTGTGACCTGCGGGCTGGCGTGTTGGGGTGGACACCAATCGTGGGTTCTGGGCTGGTGGGATGGTGTTCGTGCGGACGGTGAAGACGGCCTCGGGGGCGACCGCGGTGCAGATCGTGTACTCCAACCGGAAGGGTGCCCGCACGATCGACCACATCGGGTCCGCACACAATGACGCCGAACTTGTCGTACTGAAAAATGCTGCCGCGCAATGGTTATCGGAAGGTCAGGGGAAACATCGATCTGGGGCTCTCGGCCGCTGAAACCGGAGAGACTCTGCCGATCCACAGTAGCCGCATGTCAGTTCTGTGGGACGCGCTGGACGGGGTACCGCGGATCGGCCGATGCCGCCGGTGGGGATCCCGTGTTCCGGGATCTGGTGCTGGCGCGGATCATCGAACCCACCAGCGAACTGGACTCCTTGCACGTCTTGGATGAGGTCGGTGTCGCGGTACCCTCGTATGCGACGGTCAAGCGGAGGCTACCGGTGTACACCGGCGCGCCGTGGCGACAGCAACTCGCCGGCGCGTGTGCAGCGCATATCGGGCTTGGGCCGGCGACGCTGGTGCTCTACGACGTCACGACACTGTATTTCGAAACCGCTAGGGCCGATGGTTTCCGCGAACCCGGATTCAGCAAGGAACGCCCCGCCGCTACCGAACCATCTATATCGACATCAGCGGCAAGATCCTGACCGCCGCCGATCCCGTCACCGCGGATCTGGCAAATGCCTTGGTCGCGCTCCGGGGGCACTGATTTGAGCCAAGTCAGGTTTCAGGTGGACGGTGAGTACGTCGTGTGGACTACCGGGAATGTACTCGGTCTGTGGCAGGCCGGTGGTGTGGGTACCGGGTCGACTGGATGTCTTTCTGTGAATAGGGATGTTTCCCGTCCATTGCCGCAATTTCGTCTCTGGTACTTCCTTTCGGTGCCTGTGATCATTTAGGCCGCGGCTCGATCGGTGCTGGTCAGGCATTTGAATGATCGGTGCTGGTCAGGCATTTGAAGACGGATGAGGAGAGAGTATGAGTATTTCTCGTAGGAATCAGGCGCGGCTGCTGGCGGCCGCGGCTGGTGTGGCGTTGGCGGTCGGGGTCGAGTCGGGCCGGGCCGAGGCCGAGACGCCTGCGGAGACGGCCGGGGTCGAGCAGAACGTCGATCAGGGTGTGGCGGCGCCGGCTGTTGATGCATCGGGCGGCGACGAGTCGACTGTCGCAATGGAGCCGGCCGCGGATACCGGGGAGTCGCTGCAGGCGGGCCTGGACCCGTCGTCTCCTTCGGCGGGATCGGTCGATCCTGCCGGTGAGCCGGCCGGCACCGGTGTGGTGCTCCCCGACAGTGGCGGCGTGGACCATGCGGGATCGGTGCCGGGCGCGACGGTGGACGACGGCGGAGTCGATCTCGACGTCGACGTCGATTCGGCGTCGGCCCCGGCGAAGACACTCGGGGCGGCTAGCTCGCTGTCGCTCGATGACGCTGGTTCGGTGACGCTCCCGGTGCTTCCGGAGATGTCGTCGGCTCCGGTCAGTTCGGTGGTGCCGGTGGAGCTGAGCGGTGCCGTTCCGTTAGAGGTGTCGGCGCGGCCGGTGAAGGCGGCGTCGGTGCTGGATCGGATTTCGGTGGTGTTGCCGGTGTTGGGTGGTCCGTTCGCGCCGGGTAATGGTGGTCCGGAGGGGCCGGGATTGTCGGTGTTGGCGTCGTTGTGGTTTGCGGGGCGCTCGCGGGCGTTCGTGGGTAATCACACGCCGGTGGCGGGGACGCCGTCGGGGACGTATGTGCCGGTGATCGGTCAGTCGACGGGGCAGTTGAATTTCACCGATGCTGATGGTGACAAGCTTTCCTATCGGGTGACGACGGCACCCAAGTATGGGACGGTGACGGTCAACGCTGATGGTTCGTACACGTATGTGGCGAATGAGGATGTCCGGCGGACCGGTGGTACCGATTCGTTCACGGTGGAGGCTTCGGATGCAAGCTACGCGCACGTGCACGGTGGTCTACTCGATCTGATTTTCGGTCGGTCGGGTAGCCATACCGCGTCGCAGACCGTGACGGTGACTGTGACGCCGTCGACGTCGGATCAGGTGTTCACCTTGCCGGGAGAGGCGACCGCGGTGGCGGTGTCTCCGGACGGCAAGACGCTCTACATCACGGCGGACGAGTGGCGCGGCAGTGTCGGACCGTATCCGCTGGGCGACACGGTTCTGTACGTGGTGGATGCTGAATCGGGTGAGCTGCTCGACCGGCTGTTCATGTGGGAGAACGTGGAAGGCTGGAACGACTACGCTAGCCACGTGACGGTGACGGCGGACGGTAAGACCGTCATCGTCGAGCGGGCGGGGTCGTTCACCTTCGTCGATACCGAGACCCTGGACATGCGCACCGTCGAGGTCGCGAACGGCGGCGAGAACAAGCAGAACTCGGTGACCTCTTCTGACGGCACCAAGATCTACGCTTTGGTCATGTCCAATTCATGCAGCAGCGATGAGGACTGCGGCGCGCGCACGATCCGCGTCGTCGACGTGAGCCAGGGCACGGTCGTCGACGAGTATTCTGCCGGGTCAGCCCCCGAGCTCTGGTTTGATTCGACCATTGGGATCTCCGCGGACGGTCAGACTCTCTACGTCGGCGGTGACGGCACCATTTCGGCATATTCGGCCGCTACCGGACAGCTGACGGGCTCGGTCGCGGCCCCGGGCAACTACTCGATCGGACAATTCTCCTCGCCGGACGGCCGCGTCCTGTTCGCCGTAGCCGCCACGGTCGACGTCGACGACTACGAGCAGTCTGCGCCGAAGATCTCGGTGATCGATGCGGAGACGATGACCGTGACCGCCACCTACGATCTACCGGCCGGTATCTACGGATATTTCACCACGCCGGCGGTGCTGAGCGCCGACGGGAACTCCCTCTTCATCGCCGCGATAACAAAGGACGACGGAGGCCAGTATCAGAGCGGGTACGTCGTATTCGATACCACGACGAACTCCGTTTCCGGGTTCCAGCCCGGCGGACTTCCGGCCGCGTACTCGCCCGACGGCTCCACCGTCTACACGATGAACGGCAACAAGGTCACCGCGCATCACGGCGCACCCGCGGGACAGCGCCAGGTCGCGACATCGGCCTGATGCCCGGCGTGCCACACGTTCGGTCAGATGAGTGAAGTGCCGTGAACCGTTCCCGGTTCACGGCATTTTGCCTATCTGATATCCGTTCGGGGCAGCTGAAACAGTGCCTCGAACGAGGTACTCGTCGATGGTCCGGATGTTCGGTGTTCACGCCTGACGATTCGGTCTGGTGCACGTCTACAGATGGCGGAGTCGTCGTGCATCAGGTCCAGCACGCACCGGGATACATCGATCTCGGGCTCTCGGCCGCGGAAACCGGAGAGAGACTGCCGTGGTTTCCGCGAACCCGGATTCAGCAAGGAACGCCCGCCGCTACCGAACCATCTATATCGACATCAGCGGCAAGATCCTGACCGCCGCCGATCCCGTCACCGCGGACCTGGCAAATGCCTTGGTCGCGCTCCGGGGTGGGCACTGATTTGAGCCAAGTCAGGTTAGAGTCGCGGACTCACAATCCGCTGGTCCCGGGTTCGAGCCCCGGTGGCCCCACTGCAAAATCGCAGGCCACGTCGTATTCGCGCCGTGGCCTGCGGTTCTTCCGGGACCTCGCCCCCGGTGTGCGCGTCGAACCTTGCCGGGGCGGAGAGTCGGTCCCATCGGCAGGTTCATCTGCTGGGGGACGCTGAGGCACTCCGCGGCGGCCGCCGGCTGGGCGTGAGCGTCGCGGAAGTCGAGCGCAATACCTTCCGCCGAACTGGTCCTGATCTCATGAACACCCGGCGGTGTCAACTCGTGGAAGCAACGTTGTCCTTCAGTAGGCGTTCGAAGACTTCCCGTGGAGTGTAGAAGCCCAGGCACTGCCGTGGCCGCTCGTTGAGCTCGCGGGCGATCGCTTCGAGGTACAG
>NZ_JBPSDN010000047.1:0-26592 GCF_052036135.1 Gordonia marina | reverse complement strand
TGACCCTGACCACCGACACAAACACCGACTCGACGACGGAGGTGACCACCGATGACCTGATGCAAATACCAGCCTGACCACCACCGAAGGATCAACAACGAGTTACACCACTACTTGGGGCTTGACCAGCCTTCTTGCGGGTTTCGGCGATGTGGCGGAGCCCAGACCGTCCGATGCGGACGGGTTCCACCGCTATGTCCGGCGGCATGGCACGCTGTGAATTAATCGAAAATAAGTTCTATCCAACTGTTGTATTCACATCTTGGTGTGCGTTATCCTGAGGTGGGAGGAGAACCATCCATCATCGGCCGGAAGGGGGTCCGCGATGAGTGACGATGACGTGTTCGATGCCCGTGGCGTCCTGGCCGGCCTGTCTCCCGCCGAGTTGGTCGCGGTGATCGATGCCGCCGAGGAATCTCTCGCGGACGCGCCGCTGGCTGCGCTGTCCGAGGATGGGTTGCTGGATCTGTTGGAGTCGCGGGAGCAGGCCCGCCGCAAGGGTGTCGGGGTCGACGCAGCCGTGTTCGTGGAGATCTCCGACCGCGGTGCCTGCCAGCGGGCCGGATACAACACCATGCACCAACTCCTCACCCAGGGACTACGTATCGGGGAGGGCGAATCCCGGCGCCGCCGGGCCGTGGCCGCCTCGATCGGCCGGTTCACCGCCATGACCGGCCAGCGTCTCGATCCGAAGTTCCCGGCGACCGCCGCCGCGGTCGCCGACGGGGCGATCGGCGAGACGCACGTGTCGGTGATCGAGGAAGTGATGGACAAAATCCCCACCTCGGTCGACCCGGATGAGAGGGTGAAGGCTGAGGCCATGCTCGCCGACGCCGCCCGGCGGCTCAATCCGTCCGGAGTGACGATCGTCGGGAACCGGATTCTGGCCCATCTCGATCCCGATGGCACCCTCGCCGACGACAAAGACCGGCAGCGGCAAGCGAAGTTCCGGCTGTCCGCCCAGGACCGGCAACTCATGAGCGCGGTGCAGGCCCGGATCACGCCGCAGTTGCGGGCGGAGTTCGAGGTCGTGTTCGTCCAGTGGGCCGCTCCCGGCATGAACAACCCGAACGATCCGGACTCCCCGCACGGTGCGGCCGATCAGCCCGGTCTCGACCCGGCGGTGCTGGCGGCGGCGGCCGACCGCGATGACCGGCTCCTCGGGCGCCGCCAGCACGACGCTCTCCTGGCCCTACTCGCCTGGGTCAATGCCCAGAACACCCACGCGCGTCCGGAGAGTCTGCGCAATCAGATCGTGGTCACCGTCTCCGATGAGGACCTGGCCCGGCAGGCTGGGATCGCGTGGACTACCACTGGCACCCGGATCCCCGTATCGGACCTGGTGAAGATCGCCGCGAACGCCGTCCCCTACCTGGCCGTGTTCGCCAAGGCCACCGGGCAGCCCCTCTACCTCGGGCGCGCCCACCGCCTCGCGTCGCGCGCGCAACGCTTGGCGTTGTTCGCCCGCGATCGCGGCTGTACCGCGCCGGGCTGTACCCGGCCGTTCGCCCAGTGCGAGATGCACCACATGCCCGACTGGCAGGACGGCGGACCCACCGACGCCGATCATCTCGGCGGGGCGTGCGGGACACACAATCGGTGGAACGGCAAACAACCCGGAACCTGGGAATCGACCGTCCTCACCGACGGCCCCGACAAAGGCCGCGTCGGCTGGCGTCCGGTCGGACGCGCCGGGCCGTGGATCGTCAACCCACTGTTCCACCCCGACAAACTCCGCACCGGCCCAGACCTCCCGGCCGAAGACCGCAGTCCGCCACCGATGGTCAACCACCGCCTCGGCGAGACCAGCGACACCGGCGAGCGGGCCGGGGGCCTTGGCGTCGAGGCACCTCACCCCGACGTGCCCGCTGGACCTGCACCGGAGGGCAGCACGACCTCCGGCGTCGAACGCCTTCTCGAACAGCATCTGGCAGCCTGACCACCACCAGTGTGGGCAGGCTCCCAGGGCGGGCACGGCCGACCCGACCTGGAGTGTCACGCGGATCGTCAGACGGCGCCGGGGAAGCCCTGTTGGCGCCAGGCCTCGTAGAGGGCGACGCTGGTCGCGTTGGCGAGGTTCATCGAGCGACGCTCGGGCAGCATCGGAATACGGAGGCGGTCGGTGACGTGTGCGTCGTCGAGCACCTCGTCAGGCAGCCCGGTCGGCTCGGGACCGAACAGCAGGACGTCGCCCGGGCGGTACTCGACGTCGGTGTAGAAGCGGCTCGCCTTCGCGGTGAAGGCGAAGACGCGCTCGGGCCGCAGGGCCTCCCACGCGGCCTCGAGATCGGGGTGCACGGTGACGTGTGCCATCTCGTGATAGTCCAGGCCCGCGCGCTTCACCTGGGCGTCGGTCATGGTGAAGCCGAGCGGCTCGATCAGATGGAGCTGGACCCCGGTGTTCGCCGCGATCCGGATGGCGTTGCCGGTGTTAGGCGGAATGCAGGGCTGGTAGAAGACGATCTTGAGGTCGAACGGCTCGGGCTGGGACACCCCGCCATCATCTCTCAGCGCGGGTCGCGATCCAGTCGTCGGGGGTGCGACTGGCCTCCGCCTACTCGTAGTTGCGGATTGTCAGCCGCACCTGCTCAGCGATTCGATAGATGTCGACCACGGTCTCGATGTCGTGTCGAGTTCCATCTTTGCCGTTCTCGAAGGTGGTAACGAACTTCACACTCTTTCCGTTCAGATGAAGTCTGATGATCGGCTTCCGGTTGTTGTCATCGAGAAGTACGGCAAAGTAAGATTTCGAGTCGCGGTAAACTACTCGTTCCGGGGCGACTTCGGACACCGCGATTGCTCGGACGATATTGAATCCTTCGAGTTCTTCGTCGGTGGTGACGATATCTGGATCGGTGGGTGAATCGTTCGACGGTGCCACATGGCTTGTGTCTGTTACTCGTCTAGGTTCAGGGGTCTCGTTCTCGATCGATGTTGCCTCTTCGCCAAGGGCGGTCTTCAGTCTCTCATTGACTTGTGCGCCGATGTACTGACTGAGGGCCTGGGCGACGAGTGGGCGGAATTGGTCGAGAACTCTTTGCGTCGCCTTGCCGTCGTAGACGCGACCGACGAAGTATCGAACCCACTCGGGGGACGGGTCTTTGACCTCGTTCGCGATTACTCTCCTGATGCCGCCGACGTACTTGAGCTCCTGTGCGGCGTTGATCACTGAGTCGAGATCGAATGAGTCCTTCGCAAGTTTCTCGATCTCGGGGAGCAGGCTTCGGTCGATGTCGAGAAGATCAAAGACTAGAAACGGCTTGTCATCCATCCGGTTCGGTAGGTCGCCGTCGGTGAAGACTCGATACTCTCGACCATTGGTGAGAATCGCAATTCTTGCTGAGGTGACCGAAAAATAGCGAAAAAGCTGACTGGCATGCTTCAAATCGAGCGGGGCACCGATGGGTTTGCATTCGATGAGAATTTGAACTTCACCATTGTGGAATACCGCGTAGTCGACTTTCTCGCCCTTCTTGAGTCCAACGTCGGCGGTGAACTCTGGAACGACCTCGGTCGGGTCGAACACGTCATATCCAAGTACGTTGGAGATGAACGGCATGATGAAGGCGTTCTTAGTTGCCTCCTCTGTCTCGATGCTGTCCTGGATGGCCCGGACCTTGCTGGCGAGTGCCTTGACTGCCTCTGCGGTGCTCATAGCGAATCCTCCCATGTGTATCGGGAGGCTATCCCGGTCGACCACACGAGGGCCTGAGATCGCAAAATTGCGAGACGAAGGCCCCTGATGTTCGTAGAGATCCGGATGGCGTCGTCGGTGTTGGGGGGGTACGGCTGGTGGGAGATGATCTTGAGGTCGAAGGGCCCGGGCTGGGATGCTCCGCCACCACCTCAGCCTCTTAACGCGGGCAGACCCCGGATCGCTGAAGACCCGCCTTCTCCATGATCAGCGACGCCGGGCACCATCCGGCGAACGCGTAGAGCGCCAGATTGGCGGCGACGAATCCGGTGAGGAACAGCCACCAGGGGCCGAGTGTGGCGACCAGGACGATGCTGACGACGATCATCAGCGATGCGAGGGCCGGTACCAGTCGGTCGATGGTGAGGAATCGACCGGTATGACGCGAGATCGACATGAGACTCCTTCGAGAAGCGGGCAAGTCTCACAAATATACCCCATGGGGTATCTAGATGTGTCGCCCGAAACCCGCGGCGGCTCGACCGCCGCGGGACGGCTCGGCCGAGGCGTGGCGCCCGGGGCTGGTACAAACGGTGCAAAGCCGGAGGGAAGTGAGGGGTCATGCGCTCGGAGACTGTTCGTGGGGCGGCGGTCGTCGTGGGCGTCGCCGGGATGCTGGCGCTGAGCGGATGCGGGTCGTCGTCGAACGAGACGGCGAAGACGGTCACCGTGACCCCCTCGGCCACCACCGTTACCGCCACGCCGCCGGTGACGACCCACCGTGACACGGGCGGCACGGCGCCGGTGTCCGGCGCGTCGTCGGTCAAGCCGACCGACGACCAGAAGGTCGCCACCAAGAAGGGCATCATGCCCGACGTGGTCTGCATGAACCTGCAGAAAGCACAGGACACCATCCAGAAGCACGGCGTCTTCTACTCGCGCAGCGAGGACGCGACCGGCAAGGGCCGGCACCAGGTGTGGGACCGGAACTGGATCGTCGTCGCCCAGCGTCCGGCGCCCGGCGCGCAGTTCGGCGAGGGCGACGCGGTCCTTTCGGTGGTCAAGACCGGCGAACCGAACAACTGCCCGCACGGCTGACCGCGCACCGCCGTTTCGGAGCGCCACACCGACCGCCCCGCTGGGGTGATCGGCGTGCTGGATGGAACAATGGGGAGTCGTGACGGCGATTCGACTGGACGGCAAGACCACCCGCGACGAGATCTTCGACGACCTCACCGCGCGCGTGGACCGGCTGCGCGAGGCGGGCATCGTCCCGGGCCTCGGCACGATCCTGGTGGGCGACGATCCCGGATCGCACTCGTACGTCAAGGGCAAGCACGGCGACTGCGCGAAGATCGGCGTCGCCTCCATCCGCAGGGACCTGCCCGCCGACATCACGCAGGACGAGCTGAACGCCGCCATCGACGAGCTGAACGACGACCCGGCGTGCACCGGCTACATCGTGCAGCTGCCGCTGCCGAAGCACCTCGATGAGAACGCCGCGCTGGAACGGATCGCCCCGGAGAAGGACGCCGACGGGCTGCACCCGATCAACCTCGGCCGTCTGGTGCTGGGCAAGGAGTCGACGCTCCCGTGCACCCCGCGCGGCGTGATCCACCTGCTCCGCCGGTACGACATCCCGATCAACGGCGCCCACGTGGTGGTGGTCGGCCGCGGCATCACCATCGGCCGCCCGATCGGCCTGCTGCTGACGCGCCGCAGCGAGAACGCCACGGTGACCCTCTGCCATACCGGGACCCGGGACCTCGCCGAGGAGGTGCGGCGCGCCGACATCGTCGTCGCCGCGGCCGGTGTGGGGCACCTGATCACCCCCGACATGGTGAAGCCCGGCGCCGCCGTGATCGACGTGGGCGTCAGCCGCGGCCCCGACGGCCTGGTCGGCGACGTCGACCCCGGAGTGTGGGAGGTGGCCGGTGCGGTCTCCCCGAATCCCGGGGGAGTGGGCCCGCTGACGCGTGCGTTCCTGCTGGTCAACGTCGTCGAGCGGGCCGAGCAGCAGTTGGCGGCCCGGTCGGAATGACCACCATCGAGGCCCGTCGCCAGCGTCGCACCCGGCGCAGGCAGCGCATCGTGCGGCAGATCCCGTTCTTCGCGGTCCTCGCGGTGGTGGCGGTCGCCGCGATCCTGGTGCTCTTCGATCGCTGGCGCCGCGGCAGCGTCGCCTTCGGTGCGGCGCTCCTGCTCGGCGCCGCCCTGCGGGCCGCACTGCCGAGTGAGCGCGCAGGCCTCCTGCAGGTGCGCAGCCGCGCCTTCGACATCGGCGCGATGGCCGCGGCCGGCGTCTTGGTGATCTGGCTCGCGACGTCGATCGACTCCCTGGGGACCGGCGACACGCTGTAGCTCAGCGTCGCGCGCGGGCCAGTTCCATCGTGCGGGTCAGCAGATCGCCGATCGGTCCGCGTTCGGTGAGGAAACCGTCGTGCCCGGCCCCGGAGCGCACCACCTGAAGGCCGTCCGGGCAGTTGCCCAGTTCGGCGGCGAGTTCGGCCTGCTGATACAGCGGATACAGGCGGTCGGAGTCGATGCCGCCGACGACGATCGGCACGTCGCACGCCGCCAGCGCGGAGCGGACCCCGCCGCGGCCCCGCCCGACATCGTGGCTGTTCAGCACGTGGGTGAGCGCCACATAGCTGCCCGGGTCGAACCGGTGAGTCAGCTTCTCGGCCTGGTACTCCAGATAGCTCTGGACGCTGTAGCGGCCGTCGGCCAGCGGATTCTCGCTGCCCTGCGGCAGATTCTCGAAGCGCTCGTCGAGCTCACGGTCGTACCGGTAGCTCAGGTGAGCGATCCGCCGCGCGATACCCATCCCGGCCATCGGGGCGCGGCCGGTTCCGTAGTATTCGCCGCCCTGCCAGTCGGCGTCGGACGTGATGGCGGCGATCTGCGTGGTCTGGGTGCCGATCTGATCGGCGGAGGCGCGGGCGCCCACCGCCAGCACCAGACCGGAATCGAACAGCCCGGGATGGGTGACGAGCCACTCCAGGGCGCGGGCGCCGCCCATCGAACCGCCGGCGACCGAGGCGAACCGCGTCACGCCGATCTCGGCGAACGCCCGCCGCTCGGATTCGACCAGGTCGCGCACGGTGAGCCGGGGGAAACGCGCACCCCACGGCGCACCGTCGGGCGCGAGCGACCCCGGACCGGTCGAACCGAAACAGCCGCCGATCGCGTTGGGCGAGATCACGCACCATTCGTCGGTGTCGATCGGGCAGCCCGGGCCGATCAGCCCGTTCCACCAGCCCTCCATCGAGAAACGCTCATCGGGCGGGCCGGTGACATGCGAATTGCCGGTCAGGGCGTGCAGCGCGAGGACGATGTTGTCGCGATCCGCGGTGGGAGTGCCCCATCGCTGGAAGTTGACCGTCACGTCCTCGAGCCGCCGCCCCGACTCGAGCTCCAGATCGCCGATCGGCACGGCGATGCTGACGCCGTCCGGACCGGAGGTCCAGTCGGCGCCGCTGATCGTCGCGACCGCGTCGCAGCTCAACGACACGGTGACACTCAAGCCTTCGCGGCCGCGAAGCCCTTGTCCAGGTCGGCCACGATGTCGTCGATGTTCTCGATGCCGACGGCCAGCCGGACCAGGCCGGGGGTCACGCCGGCGGCGAGCTGCTCCTCGGGGGAGAGCTGGCTGTGCGTGGTCGACGCCGGGTGGATCACCAGCGAGCGGACGTCGCCGATGTTCGCGACGTGGCTGTGCAGTTCCAGGGCGTTGACGAACTTCTTGCCCGCCTCGACACCGCCGTCGATCTCGAAGCTGACGATGGCGCCCTGACCCTTGGGAAGCAGCTGCTGGCCGCGCTCGTAGTACGGGGACGAGGGCAGGCCCGCGTACGACACGGAGGTGACCTGCGGGTGCGCTTCCAGGTACTCGGCGACCTTCTGGGCGTTCGCCACGTGACGCTCCACCCGCAGGCTCAGGGTCTCGATGCCCTGGGCCAGCAGGAAGGCGTTGAACGGCGAGATGGCCGAGCCGGTGTCGCGGAGCAGCTGGATCCGCGCCTTGAGGGCGTACGCCGGGGCGCCGAGGTCGGCGATCACCACGCCGCCATAGCTGTGATCCGGGGTGGTGAACCCGGGGAACAGGTCCTCGCCGTCGCGCTGCACACGCCAGTCG
The DNA here is from genome assembly GCF_052036135.1 of Gordonia marina. NCBI lineage: Bacteria > Bacillati > Actinomycetota > Actinomycetes > Mycobacteriales > Gordoniaceae > Gordonia > Gordonia marina. The sequence continues at coordinate 18,820 of NZ_JBPSDN010000047.1, read as the reverse complement.
AAGTTGCCGCCGTCGATGATCACGCCGCCGATGGCGGTGCCGTGGCCGCCGATGTACTTGGTGGCCGAATGCACGACGATGTCGGCGCCGTGTGCGATCGGGTTGAGCAGGTACGGGGTGGCGACGGTGTTGTCGACGATCAGCGGAAGCCCGGCGTCGTGGGCGACCTTCGCGACACCTTCGATGTCCAGGATCTGGTTGTGCGGATTCGAGATGGTCTCACCGAACACGGCGCGGGTGTTCGGGCGGATCGCGGCCTTCCACGACTCCAGGTCGTCCGGATCCTCCACGAAGCTCACCTCGATGCCGAACTTCGGCAGGGTGTAGTGGAAGAGGTTGTAGGTGCCGCCGTAGATGCGGGGGCTGGAGACCACGTGGCCGCCGGCCTCGACGATGTTCTGGATCGCGTAGGTGGTCGCGGCCTGTCCGGACGACACCAGCAGCGCCGCGACGCCGCCGCCGAGGGCGGCCAGACGCTGCTCGACGGCGTCCTGCGTCGGGTTCATGATCCGGGTGTAGATGTTGCCGGGCTCGGCCAGCGCGAACAGGTTCGCCGCGTGGTCGGTGTCGTCGAAGACGTACGACGTGGTCTGGTAGATCGGGAGCGCGCGTGCCTTGGTGTCACCGACCGGCTGTCCGGCGTGCACCTGCAGGGTCTCGAAGCTCCAGTCGTTGGCGTCGGACATGGGTGGCGATCCTCTTTCTCGGGGTCAGGGCCTGCGACTGAGGATATAGCACCCCGGTCCGGCACCCCGAACGTCGGATTTGCGCTGAGCAAAACCCTCCCGGTGGTCGCCGGTCGTGCTAAGCCCGGCGGTTCACCGCGCGGATGTCCACTGTTCGGAGGATAGACGAAATGTGATCTACGTCTCACGATGGTGGAGTCGGGCGGCCTTCGGGGGGTCGCCGCCAGCCCGAGGACCCGCAGCATGAACATCTCATCCGGCGCGCGTGCGCGCCGCTTCGCCATCATCGCCGCCGCCTGCGTTCTCCTGTGCGCCGCCGGATCACCGGACGGCGTGGGGGCCGCCCGCGCCGACGACCTTCCCGACTGCCGGGCCGGGGCGGTGGTGATCGTCGCCGGAACCACCGACGTCGGTGCGCCGTCGCAACTCGGTGTGCAGCAGCGGTATACCGGCAAGAGTCCGGCGGACGGCACCTATGCCGGCCAGAACGAGTACAAGGTGATCAAACCGGACTATCCGACGACGCTCTGGCCGATAGGCACGGTCGGGTACGACGATGACGTGGCGCGCGGGACCGCCGCGACGGTGGCGGCGATTGCCGAGTACCAGCGCGAATGCCCCGGTAGAGAGGTGGTCGTCGTCGGTTACTCGCAGGGCGCGCGCGTCGCGGGTGACGTCCTGAACCGCGTCGCGACGTCGGCGGAGACCATGACCGGCAACGGCATCACCTACAAGAAGGTGGTGATCGACGGCGAGGAGTACTGGATCTCGCAGGAGAACATGCGCGGTGAGCTGTACTCCGACCCGCGTCGCGACGGACCGGAGAGCGGGCGCGGCATCGAGTTGTCGTTCCTCGGGGTGATCCCCGGGCTGACGATGAACGGTGCCCGCCCCGGCGGCTTCGGGACCATCCCGGTGACCAGCTACTGCTACCAGGGCGACCCCATCTGCGACCTGCCCGACCCGCTGCACGACCCGTTCGGCGCGATCGACGGCCTCGTCGGCTACTTCGTGAAGCACGGCTACTACCCGTGGCGGATGTATCAGCCGGTGACCGGCGGCGCGTGGAACTGCGTCAGCAAGACACCGAACGGCGACGGCTACATCGACTGCGTGGTGCCCGCGCCGTCGTCGATCTCCCTGGTCCGGCGTGACGTGATCAACGGCGTGCGTGGCCTGGTCGGGCTGCCGCCGCGCCAGGTGCTCGACTTCTGGAGTGCGCTGCCCGACATCGACGGGATCTTCCCGCACGCGAACTTGTCGGACCTGCAGAAGTACCTCACCCCGGTGATGGCGGTGCTGCCGCAGCTGCCGAACCTCGGCTACGGCGGCTACCTGCCGGACGTGTTCGTGTTCACGGGCCTGCTCGACGGTCTCGCCCGCTTCGACGTCGGTGCGATCGGTGCGAGCCTGGAGGCACTGGGCAAGAGCGTGCTGTCGATCGCGACGATGCCGGTCAACGCCGTGAAGTCCGCGGCTTCGGAGGCGCTGGACGGACTCACCGCGCACCCCACGGCGTCGATGAGTCCGCGGGTCGTCGATGAAGGGGTGATGGACGACGGGCCGGCGGCCGACCCGGTGGATCCGCCGTCGTCCGCGCCGGACCCGGCCGGATTTGGAGAGCGGGTCGGCTCGCCGGCTCGGGACGATTTGACCGCGGCCGGGGACGACGAGACCGTGGTCCAGGACGACGAGACCGCGGCTCGCGACGGGGCCGACGAGACTGTGGCTCGCGACGGGGCCGAGCCGCCGGCCGACGGCGACGCGGCGGACGACGACGTGGCGGATGTGAGAACAGTCATCGGCTGAGCCGGAATCAATCCGGGCCGACGGGGTGTTGACCCCGGAGTGCACGATCTGACGCCTCCTGCCACGGATCCGACGACGGGCGCCGGCGCACGGCGGTTCGGCTGGGTGATCCTGGCGCTCGCGCTGGGCGGGTTCGGGATCGGGACCACCGAGTTCGTCGCGATGGGGCTGCTGCCGGACATCGCGTCGTCGTTGTCGATCAGCGAGCCGACCGCGGGCCACCTGATCTCCGCTTACGCGCTCGGGGTGGTGATCGGTGCGCCGCTGATCACCGCGATCGCCGCGAAGGTCTCGCGGCGCCGGCTGCTGATCTGGCTGATGGTGGCGTTCACCGCGGGCAACGCGCTGAGTGTGGTCGCGCCGACCTACCCGGCGCTGCTGGCCGCGCGGTTCATCGCGGGTCTGCCGCACGGCGCGTACTTCGGGGTGGCCGCACTGGTGGCCGCGCACCTCGCGGCACCGGGGAAGCGCGCCAGATCGGTCGGCTACGTGATGCTCGGTCTCTCGGTGGCGAACGTGCTCGGGGTCCCCGCCGCGACCTGGATCGGGCAGGCCCTCGGCTGGCGGTCGGCGCTCGCGCTGGTGGTGGTCATCGGGGCGATCACCGTCGCCGCGCTGGTGTGGGTGGTGCCGGACCTGTCGGCGATGCCGATCGGCGACATGCGTTCCGAACTCGGTGCCCTCCGGAACGGTCAGGTGCTGCTCACGCTGGCGGTCGGGATGATCGGCTTCGGCGGCCTGTTCGCCTTCTACAGCTATCTGAACACCGCGCTGACCTCGGTCGGCGGGGTGAGCGAGTCGATCGTGCCGGTGGCGCTCATGCTGTTCGGCTGCGGCATGGTGGCCGGCAACATCGTGGGCGGCCGGCTCGCCGACCGCAGCGTCGATCTCGGTGTCGTCGCCGGGCTGGCGTCGGTCGGCGTCGCGTTGGCGGCCTTCTCGCTCCTGCTCGGCATCGGATGGCTGGCGGTGCTCTTCGCCTTCGTCATCGGGGCCACCGGCAGCATCGCGATTCCCGCGCTGCAGACCCGGCTGATGGACGTCGCCCACGACGGCCAGACGGTCGCCGCGGCGATGAACCACTCGGCACTGAACGTCGCGAATGCCCTCGGTGCGTGGCTCGGCGGGCTCGTGCTGGCGCACGGTCTGGGCTATCGCGCGCCCGCCGCGGTCGGCGCCGGGCTGGCGCTCGCCGGTCTCGCGGTCTTCGCGGTCGCCGTCGTGCGCGGCCGCGGTAGCGGCGCCGATCGCCGGACCCACCACGAGGAATCCGTCGAACTCGCGTGAGCCGGGACCGGCGACCTCACCGGAGATACCCCACGGTGAGCTGCGTCTCGTGCCGTGTTGCCGCGAGATGACGTGCGGTGTTCAGCGGCGCGTCCGGAGATGACGGATCGTTGAACATTGCGCCCAGGCCGCGCCCAGCGGTTGCCGGTACCCCCGGAGCACTGTTGATTCCTTTGCGTGGCAAGGACTTTCAGCAAACTCATAGGAATCGGCGCCGTGGTCGCCGTCACTCTCGCGGCGGCGACGGGTGGAGCGCTCGCCGGTGCGGCACACGCGAAGGGATGCGGCAACGGCGGTGTGGTGATCGTCGCCGGCACCCAGGCGCCCCGCAACGCCCAGGGGCTCCCGACCGGTGGCGTCACCGGCATCGGCGCGCGATACAAGGCCCGCGGGTACGACGTGCAGTACGTCGACTATCCGACCCAGCTCGCCCCGCTCGGCACCATTCCGTACGACGACGACGTCGCTCTCGGCAAGGCGGCGACGCGCCGGGCGGTGGAGTCGTACCAGCGGCGGTGCCCGGGGCGTCCGGTCACGATCGCGGGCTACTCGCAGGGTGCGCGCATCGCCGGGGACGTGCTCTCCGACGCCGCCAACGGACGGTCCCGGATCGATCCGCACGGGCTGTCCGGCGAGCTGTACTCGGACCCCCGGCGCGACGACCCGGCCGGTGGCGGCGGAATCGAGAACGTCCTGATCGGGCTGCTCCCGGGCACCACGATGAGCGGGCCCCGGCCGGGCGGCTTCGGCGACGTCCCGGTGACCGAGTACTGCCTGCAGGGCGATCCGATCTGCGACCTGCCGTCCCCGCTGTGGCACCCGCTCCGGGCGATCGACGGCGTCGTCGGATACTTCACCAAGCACGGGTACTACCCGGCCCGGATGAATGCGCCGGTCAGCGACACCGCGGTCTGGGACTGCCGCTCGGGTGCCTCGCCGGCACCGGACGTCGACGACTGCGTGGTCCCGGCCGAACCCGCCGTCGTCCAGGTGGCGGAGACGACGGTGACGCCCGCGCTGGCCTCGATCGGCGTCACGCCGATCGAGGCGCCGGCCACCGTTCCGGACCCGACCGTGGTGCCGCAGCAGACCGTGGTGCCGCAGCAGACCGTGGTGCCGCAGCAGACCGTGGTGCCGCAGCCGACCGTCCGCGGAGTGATCGCGGTCGTCACCGAGACGGCCGGAGCGCTGGGGAAGATGTCCCCGGGTTCAGATCAGCCAGTCGCCGACCAGATAGGTCACGGCGAGCGTCGCGAGGCCGATGAGCAGCGATCGGACGACGGTCATCGTGACATTGGAGTGGCCACGGCGGGCCAGGACCAGCGACGTCGCGGCGAGCGAACACCCGGCGACCAGTAGCGTCCACTCGGTGCGCCATTGCAGCGGTACCAGCACGGTCACCAGGACCGGGAGGAACGCTCCGAGGAAGAATGCGAACCCGGCCCACAGCGCGGCGGTCACCGTCTCCCGAAAGGTCGCGACCCCGCCGAAGCCGTACTCGAGTTCCAGCTGCGCGCCCAGCGCGTCGGCGTCGGACATCTCCTCGGCTACCCGCCGCGCCGTGGCCGACTGCACGCCGTGGCGCTCGAACCAGGCGATCAGCTCGGCCAGTTCGGCTTCGGGGTCGGCGTCGAGGTTCCGTCGTTCGTGGTCGGCCGCCGACTGCTGGGCCTCGCGCTCGGCCATCATCTCGCCGAGCTTCACCGCGAACATCGACAGGGTGCCGGCGGTCGCGGTGATCCCCAGGACCGCGTACGACGTCGACGCCCCCACCTCGGCGCCCGCCAGGCCGAGCCCGGTGCCGGTGATCGCGAGGATGCCGTCGTTGACGTCGGTGATGCGTTCGCGCACGTCGCCGGGATCCATGTCCCGCCACCACCGCATCAGCCGGTTCCCCATGGTCCGACAGTAGTCGGGACGACGGCGCGGGCGGCGGAACCGGAACGCCCGATAGGCTGAATCCCCGTGAGCACGGGATCGATCAGCGTCGTCAGCGTCAACGTCAACGGCATCCGGGCGGCGGTGAAGACCCGCAACGAGCGCAACCACGGAATGCTGCCGTGGCTCACCGAGCGTGATCCTGATGTAGTCCTGCTGCAGGAGATCCGGGCCTCCGAGGCGCTCACCCGCAAGGCGCTGGCCCCCGCGCTCGACGCCGGCTGGCACCTGGCGATGACCGAGTCCGCCGTCGCCGGTCGCTCGGGAGTCGGTGTGCTGTCCAAGACCGCACCGGAGGCGGTGCGCGTCGGCTACGGCGACGACGAGTTCGACACGCTGGGCCGCTACCTGGAGGCCGACTTCGGCACCGGTGATGACGCGCTGACCGTCGCCTCGGTGTACGTGCCGTCCGGGGCAGCGCTCACCGATGAGCCCAAGGACGTCGAGAAGCACGAGGAGAAGCGCCGCTTCCTTGGTTCCTTCGGCCCGTATCTCGACGGCCTGCTCGCGTCGGGCCGCGCGGCCGTGGTGGCGGGGGACTGGAACATCGCGCCGGACGAGCGAGACATCAAGAACTGGAAGGGCAATCTTAAGAACGCCGGGTTCCTGCCGCACGAGCGCGAATGGGTCGCCGCGCGGCTCGGCGCCGGCTGGGTGGACGTCGCCCGCGAACACCACGGCGATGTCGCCGGGCCGTACGCCTGGTGGTCGTGGCGGGGAAAGGCTTTCGACAACGACGCCGGCTGGCGCATCGACTACCACCTCGCGACCCCGGAGCTGGCCGCGCGGACCCGTCGTTCCTGGGTCGATCGCGCCGGCGCGTACGACCTGCGGTGGTCCGATCACGCGCCGGTGACCGTCGAATTCTCGGTTTCCGGGGTTTGAGAGAATGAACGCCATGACCGCCCCCGCTCCCGCCCGGCCGCGCCGGGTGCTCTCCGGAATCCAGCCGACCAGCGACTCCTTCCACCTCGGCAACTACCTGGGCGCGGTCCGCCAGTGGGTGGCCCTGCAGGACGAGTTCGACGAGGCCTACTACTTCATCCCGGACATGCACGCGATCACCGTGCCGCAGGATCCGGCGGTGCTGCGCGAGCGGACGCTCCGCAGCGTCGCCCAGCTGCTGGCTCTCGGCGTGGATCCGCAGCGGTCGACGATCTACGTGCAATCGCACGTCCCGGAGATCGCCCAGCTCACCTGGGTGCTCACCTGCCTCACCGGTTTCGGCGAAGCCAGCCGGATGACGCAGTTCAAGGACAAGTCGGCCAAGGCCGGGCAGGACGCGGCCGGCGTCGGCCTGTTCACCTATCCGATCCTGATGGCCGCCGACATCCTGGCCTTCCAGGTGGACGACGTCCCGGTCGGCGAGGACCAGCGCCAGCACCTGGAACTCACCCGCGACCTCGCGCAGCGCTTCAACAAGCGGTACGGCAAGGCACTGACCGTGCCCAAGGCGTTCATCGTCGAGGAGTTCGCCAAGATCTACGACCTGCAGAACCCGACCGCGAAGATGAGCAAGTCGGCCGAGACCGAGAACGGCCTGATCAACCTGCTCGACGATCCGAAGCGTTCGGCCAAGAAGATCCGCTCTGCGGTCACCGACAGCGGCAGCGAGATCGTCTTCGACCGGGAGAACAAGCCCGGTGTCTCCAATCTGCTCACCATCCAGTCCGCCCTCACCGGCACCTCGATCGACGAGCTGGTCGTGAGCTATCAGGGCAAGCAGTACGGGCACCTCAAGGTCGAGACCGCCGACGCGCTGTCCGCCTTCGTCACCCCGCTGCGCGGGCGGGTCGACGAGATCCTGGACGACCGCGCCGGGCTCGACGCGGTGCTCGCCGAGGGTGCCGCGAAGGCCCGCGAGGTGGCCGCCGGGACGCTCGCCGACGTGTACGACAAGATCGGTTTTCTGGCACCGCGCGGCTGATCGCGGAGCCCGGACAGGTAGCGTCAGGAACCGATGGGCGCGATCGTGGGCAAGATCAAGGCGCTGGTGGCGTGGGCCACGGCGCTGTTCAACGATCTCAAGGTGCGCTGGCCGTGGCTCACCCACATCCTGAACACGCTGGCGCGGTACACCGATCGCCGCGGCAACGTTTACGCCGCGGCGATCACCTTCTCCGGGATCCTGTCGCTGGTCCCGATCCTCATGGTGACCTTCGCGATCGCCGGTTTCGTGCTGGCGAGCCAGCCGCAGCTGGTCGACCGGATGGTCGACGCCGTGGTCGACGCCGCACCCGGCCAGATGGGGGAGACGCTCAGCGGAGTGATCCAGTCGGCCATCGATTCGCGTGCCGCGGTCGGCGTGATCGGTCTGCTCAGCGCCGCGTTCACCGGTATCGGCTGGATGTCACTGGTGCGTACGGCGCTCAGCGAGATGTGGGGCGGCCGGGTCAAGCGCAACGCGGTGAAGTCGTATGTCTCGGACCTGGCGACGTTCTTTTTCCTCGGCCTGATGTTCGTGCTGACCTTCGCGCTCACCGCGCTCGCCGTCGGGCCGGTGACGCACGCGCTGCTCGACTGGCTCGACCTGGCCTGGCTCACCCGGCAGGTGACGCTGCTGCGCTGGGGCAGCACGCTGATCGCCACCCTGGGCACCTGGTGGCTGTTCTCGATCGTGCTGGCCCGGCTGCCCCTGCATCCGGTGCCGATGCGGGCGGTGCGCTGGCCTGCGCTGACCACCGCGATCATCTTCACCGTCCTCAAGGAGCTCGGCGGGCTGTACCTGCAGTCGGTGCTCACCAGCCCGGCGGGTGTCGCCTTCGGTCCGCTGCTCGGTGTCATGGTCTTCACCTACCTCGCGTCGCGGATCGTGCTGTACGCGGCCGCGTGGTCGGCGGCCAGCGAGGACAACGCGCAGTACCGGATCGTCGACGAATTCGACGTCCCGCCGCCCGAACAGCCGGCGCCGGTCGTGCTGGCACCGGTGTACGAGGAACCCGTGGCGCCGAAGACCCGCGCCCTGCTCACCGCGGCCGGGCTGGGGGCGGCGGCCGCCGGCGTCTACGGGTGGCTGCGGCGCCGCTGAGACCCGCCTCGCGCTACTGCTCGGAGCCGGTGGTGTCGTCGCCCGGCACCGAGGCGCGACGACGGTGGCGCCGGACCGCGAAGACCAGCAGCGCGGCGCCGGCCAGCACCACCACGATGATCAGTACCGCCGGCAGCACGCCGAGTGCGAGCGAATCCGAGCCCGACGGGGTCTCGCGGGTCTGCGTCGCGGTGAGGTGAGCATGCTGCGCGGCGGGGTTGTCCAGGGTGCCCACCGAGACCGACGCCGGCGCCGCGAAGCCGTACTCGAACATCCGGACCGCCTGGTCGTGGTACGTGTTGGTGCCCTCGGTGAGGCCGTACATCTGCACGATCAGGATCTTGCGGCCGTCGCGCTCGGCGGCGCCGACGAAGGTCTTCTTCGCGTCGTCGGTGTAGCCGGTCTTGCCGCCCAGGATGGTCATGCCCGGCACACCCTGCACCAGCAGCGAGTTGGAGTTCTGCATCAGGTAGGCGGGATGGTTCTCGTCGCCGGGGACGTCCTTGCGCGGCGGGTAGCCGGGGAACTCGTAGGTCTTGGTCGACACCAGCTTCGCGAACTCGGGATTCCGCATGCCGGCGCGGAAGATCACGGCGAGATCGTAGGGCGACGTCGACATTCCGGCGGCATCCAGCCCGGACGGGGAGGCGGCGCGGGTGTCCAGCGCGCCGAGCGACTTCGCCTTCGCGTTCATCTTGGCCAGCGTCTCGTCGTAGCCGCCGAGTTCGCGGGCCAGGATGTTGGCGCAGTCGTTGCCGGAGACCACGAGGAGGCCGGTCACGATGTCGCGGATGGTGTACTTGCCGCCCGGCCCGACACCGCAGGCGTCGCCCTCCATGGACCAGTCGCGGGCGTTGGCCTCGACCGGCTTGTTCAGGTCGAGGTCCTCCAGGGCGACCAGTGCGAGCAGCGTCTTGATGGTCGAGGCCGGGCGGAACCGGCCGTGCGGGTCCTGGGTGGCGATGATGTGGCCGCTGTCCAGATCGGCGATCAGCCAGCCCTGCGAGGTCAGATCGGCCGGGGTCGGGCCGGCCGCCGGATCGGCGATCACCCCGCAGTCGCCGAGCCGATTCCCGCCGACCGGCGCGGCGGGCACCGGCAGGGGAGCGGGGGTGGTGTCGCCGGGGGCGACGGTCTCGGAATCGTCGACCGCGGGCGGCGGGGTGGCCCGGTGCGGGCACGACTGATCCGGGGCCGGCGTGGTGGTGGCGGCAGGACTTCCGGTCGGCACGACGCTGGACGCGTCGCCCGGCGCCGCGGCGGCCGGTGCGGTCAGCGGCACCGACCCGGCGATCATCGCGGCCGCGACCAGGGCGGGCAGACTCCGGAACACGTGGTGCAGGCGCATGAGGCAGTAATAGTACCGCCTGGTGACCAAACAGCGAACGCCCCGTACTTTCCCTTCGACAAGCTCAGGGGATGTACGGGGCGTTCGCCGGGGGCTGCAGAGTGGTTCTTATCGCGAGAACATCAGGGCGCGCTTGACCTCTTGGATCGCCTGCGTCACCTGAATGCCACGCGGGCACGCATCGGTGCAGTTGAAGGTGGTGCGGCAGCGCCAGACGCCGTCCGCGTCGTTCAGGATGTCCAGCCGCTCGACGGTGCCCTTGTCGCGGCTGTCGAAGATGAATCGGTGTGCGTTGACGATCGCGGCCGGGCCGAAGTAGGAGCCCTCGGTCCAGAACACCGGGCAGCTGGTGGTGCAGCACGCACACAGGATGCACTTGGTGGTGTCGTCGAAGCGGGCGCGGTCGGTCTGCGACTGGATGAACTCCTTCGACGGCAGGTGGCCGTCGGTGATCAGGAACGGCTTGATCGCGCGGTAGGCGTCGAAGAAGGGCTCCATGTCGACCACGAGGTCCTTCTCCACCGGGAGTCCCTTGATGGGCTCGATGGTGATGGTGATCTCCTTGGTGGAGTCCTTCGGCAGCAGGTCCTTCATGAGGAGCTTGCAGGCCAGCCGGTTGACACCGTTGATCCGCATCGCGTCGCTGCCGCACACGCCGTGCGCGCAGCTGCGGCGGAAGGTCAGGGTGCCGTCGAGGTAGCCCTTGACGTACAGCAGCAGGCTGAGCAGACGGTCCGAGGGGAGTGCCGGGACGCGGAAGCTCTCGAAGCCCTGGGCGTCCGGATCCTCCGGGTTGAACCGGTAGATCTTCAGCGTGACCATCGTCGCGCCGTCCGGAACCGGCGGCGTCGGCTGGGCAGCGACCGAATCGTTTTCGAGGGTGGCAGTCATCAGTACTTCCGCTCCATCGGCTCGTAACGGGTCTGAACGACGGGCTTGTAGTCGAGCTCGATCTCCGAGATCAGGCCGTCGCCCTTCTTGTACGCCATGGTGTGCACCATGTAGTTCGCGTCGTCGCGGTCGGGGTAGTCCTCGCGGGCGTGGCCGCCGCGGCTCTCCTTGCGGTTGATCGCACCGACGACGGTGACCTCGGCCAGTTCGAGCAGGAAGCCCAGCTCGATGGCTTCGAGCAGGTCGCTGTTGAAGCGCTTGCCCTTGTCCTGCACGGTGACGTGGTCGTAGCGGGCCTTGAGGGCGCGGACGTCCTCGAGCGCACGGTTGAGCGTCTCCTCGGTGCGGAACACCGCGGCGTTGTCGTTCATGGTCTGCTGCAGCTCGGTGCGGATGGTCATGACGTTCTCGTGACCGTGATCGCTGAGCATCTGGGCCACCCAGTTCTCGACCATCGCCGACGGGTTCTCCGGCAGCGGCGCGAAGCCGTGGGTGTTGGCGTACTCGGCGGCCGCGATGCCGGCACGACGGCCGAACACGTTGATGTCCAGCAGCGAGTTGGTGCCGAGACGGTTGGCGCCGTGCACCGACACGCAGGCGCACTCGCCGGCCGCGTACAGGCCGTGCACGACCTGCTCGTTGTTCGCGAGCACCTGGCCGGTGATCGTCGTCGGGATGCCGCCCATCACGTAGTGACAGGTCGGGTAGACGGGCACCAGCTCGGTCACCGGATCGACGCCGAGGTAGGTGCGCGAGAACTCCATGATGTCCGGCAGCTTGGCCATCAGGGTCTCCTCCGGGATGTGCGTGACATCCAGGAGCACGTAGTCCTTGTTCGGGCCGGCGCCGCGGCCTTCCAGCACCTCGAGCACCATCGAACGGGCGACGATGTCGCGCGGCGCGAGGTCCTTGATGGTCGGGGCGTAGCGCTCCATGAAGCGCTCGCCCTCGGCGTTGCGGAGGATGCCGCCCTCGCCGCGGACGCCCTCGGTGATGAGGATGCCCAGGCCGGCCAGGCCCGTCGGATGGAACTGGTGGAACTCCATGTCCTCCAGCGGCAGGCCCTTGCGGAAGACGATGCCCATGCCGTCACCGGTGAGGGTGTGCGCGTTGGACGTCACCTTGTACATGCGGCCCGAGCCGCCGGTGGCGAAGACGATCGACTTCGCGTGGAAGACGTGGATCTCGCCGGTGGCCAGCTCGTAGGCGACCACACCGCTGGCGACGGGCTCGCCGTTCTCGTCCTCGGTGAGGTTGAGGTCCAGGGCGTAGAACTCGTTGAAGAACTCCACGTTGTGCTTGACGCAGTTCTGGTACAGCGTCTGCAGGATCATGTGGCCGGTGCGGTCGGCGGCGTAACAGGCGCGGCGGACCGGGGCCTTGCCGTGATCGCGGGTGTGGCCGCCGAAGCGGCGCTGGTCGATCCGGCCCTCGGGGGTGCGGTTGAAGGGGAGACCCATCTTCTCCAGGTCGAGCACCGCGTCGATGGCCTCCTTGGCCATCAGCTCGGCGGCGTCCTGGTCGACGATGTAGTCACCGCCCTTGACGGTGTCGAAGGTGTGCCACTCCCAGTTGTCCTCTTCGACGTTGGCCAGGGCGGCGCACATGCCGCCCTGCGCCGCGCCGGTGTGGCTGCGGGTGGGGTAGAGCTTGGTCAGCACCGCGGTGTGGGCCCGGGGAGCGGCCTCGATGGCCGCGCGCATCCCGGCGCCACCAGCGCCCACGATGACGACGTCAAAGCGATGTTCCTGCATGAGTTTTCAGATCTCCTTAGGAGCTGCTGCCGAAGGTGAGGAGGGCATAGGTGCCGAGCACGAGCACCAGGATCACCGAGATCGCCAGGAGGAAGTTGAGCCAGAAGCGGGTCTTGTCGTTCCGCGAGTAGTCGGCGATCACGGTGCGCAGGCCGTTGGCGCCGTGCAACTCGGCCAGCCACAGCATCAGCAGGTCCCAGATCTGCCAGAACGGCTGGCGCCAGCGCTCGAGGACGAAGGCGGCGTCGATCCGGTGCACACCGTCGCTCCACGCCAGCATGATGAAGATGTGGCCGATGGCCAGGATGACCAGGAACATGCCCGAGAAGCGCATGAACAGCCATGCCCACTTCTCGAAGTTGGTCCGGGACAGACCGCGCGGCGCACGGGGAGCGTCGAGGCTCGGCGGGCGGTCGTAGTCGGTGATGATGGTCTTGGCTTCAACAGTCATGTCTGTCACCGCTCCCTAGAAGGTGTGGACGATGAGGATCTGCAGCAGGCGGACGGCGCCGGCGATGAAGACCACCGCGAAGACCGTCATCGCGATCCACAGCATCTGCCGCTGGTACTTGGGTCCGCTGCCCCAGAAGTCGATGAGGATCACCCGGATACCGTTCAGCGCGTGGTACAGCACGCAGAAGACCAGGCCGATCTCCATCAGGCCGATGTACCAGGTCTGGTAGGTGTGGATGATCTCCGTGTACGTGTTCTGGTTCACCCGGATCACCGCGGTGTCGAGCACGTGCACGAACAGGAAGAAGAAGATCGAGACGCCCGTGATGCGCTGGAGCACCCAGGCCCACATCCCGGGGTCTCCGCGGTACAGGGAGCGTTTGCGCACCGGATCCGGTGCAACCTCGGTGGGGGTGCTCATCGCGTTCTACGCCTCCAGAGTGTCGACTTTTCTGCGGGCCGGGTGGCGCGTCGGAACGGCCGAAGGACCCAATGACTCTTGACTTTAAACCCCTGCTGAGGGTTGTCATAAATGACCGTGACAAAGTGACCCGAAACGCACCTGAACATTAGGTATGCCTTACCTTTTCATTCCGGGCTAATGGAGAGTGGCCATGACGACTGAAATCGACTTCGACGCCTTGCGTGCCGCCGCGCGGGACGTGATGACCAGGGCTTACGCCCCCTATTCGGGCTTTCCGGTCGGGGCGGCCGGCATCGGATCGCAGAGCCGCATCGTCGCCGGATGCAATGTGGAGAATGTCTCATACGGGCTCGGTGTGTGCGCGGAAGTGGCGATGGTCGCGGTGGCCGTTTCGTCCGGTGTTCGACGCCTCCGCGCGGTCTCGGTCTGCGACCCGGACGGCCGGGTGCTGCTGCCCTGCGGGCGGTGCCGTCAGGTGCTGCTCGAGTTCGGCGGACCGGGCCTCGTCGTCGACACCCCGGCGGGTCCGCGAGCGCTCGCCGAACTCCTGCCCGAGGCGTTCGGTCCGGCCGATCTTGAGCGCGCGGACGGTCCGCGATGACGGCCGCGACCGATCCGGTCAGCGTGATCGGCGCCAAACGCGACGGCGGGGAACTGACCGCCGGGCAGATCGACGCCGTCGTCGCCGGATTCACCGCGGGCACGGTGGCGCCGGAACAGATGTCGGCGCTGGCGATGGCGATCGTGTGGCGCGGCATGAGCCGCCGGGAGATCGCCGACTGGACGGCGGCGATGATCGCGTCGGGGCGCCGGATGGACCTGTCCGGACTCGCTCGCGGCGGGCGGGCGCTGCGGACCGTCGACAAGCACTCGACCGGCGGGGTCGGGGACAAGATCACCCTGCCGCTCACCCCGCTGGTCGCGTCGTACGGGCTCGCGGTGCCGCAGCTGTCCGGCCGCGGCCTCGGACACACCGGCGGGACACTGGACAAGCTCGAGGCGATTCCCGGGTGGTCGGCGTCGGTGACGCCGGCCCGGCTGCGCGCGCAGCTCGTCGAGGTGGGCGCGGTGATCTGTGCGGCGTCCGACGACCTGGCCCCCGCAGACCGGGCGCTCTACGCCCTGCGTGATGTGACCGGAACCGTCGCGTCGATCCCGCTGATCGCGGCGTCGATCATGAGCAAGAAGATCGCCGAGGGCACCGGTGCGCTGGTGCTCGACGTGAAGGTCGGGTCGGGGGCGTTCATGACGACGTACGACGACGCCGCCGAGCTGGCGCGGGTGATGGTCCAACTCGGCTCGGACGCCGGGGTGCGCACCTGCGCGCTGCTCACGGACATGTCGTCGCCGCTGGGCCGGTCCGCGGGCAACGCGCTGGAGGTGGCCGAGGCGGTCGAGGTACTGGCCGGTGGCGGGCCGCGCGACGTCGTCGAACTGACCCTCGCGCTGGCCCGTGAGATGCTCGCAGCCGGCGGTCTGCCCGACGTCGATCCGGCGCAGCACCTGGCCGGCGGTCAGGCGATGGACGCCTGGCGCGCGATGATCGCCGCACAGGGTGGAGATCCGGGCGCGCCGCTGCCGCGCGCCGCCGAGACCTGCTCGGTGGCGGCTCCGTCGTCCGGCTTTCTCACGCGACTCGATGCGCTCGCCGTCGGCCTGGCCGCCTGGGAACTGGGCGCGGGCCGGTCGGCGCCGGGGGCGGCGGTGTCGCCGAGCGCCGGCGTGACGTGGCACGCCGCGGTCGGTGATCGGGTGAGCGAGGGGACGCCGCTGCTGACCCTGCACGCCGACGATCCGGCTCGTTTCGACCGCGCCCTCGCGCGGCTGGACGGCGCTTACGAGGTCGGGGCGGACGCGCCGGCCGGACTGCCGCCGGTGGACCGGGTGATCGGGCGCGTCGATCCCTCTCCGGCGTCCGGCTGACGCAGCGGATCCGCGCGCCCGGCGCGCCGATCCGCTGATCGGATCCGGCCCCGCGCGGATCTGCGGAAGATCGCGGCGCGCGGCCGGCGGCGCGGGGCTACCGTGGCTTCCATGACCTCCGGCACCACCGACAACCGCATCCGGCTCGGCTACCAGATCCCCAACTTCACCTACCCCGATCCGCTGCACGGTGTCCGCGGGCCGGACTCGGACATCTTCCCGTCGGTGCTCGCCCAGGCGCGGGAGGCGCAGGACTCCGGCTTCGACACGGTGTTCGTGATGGACCACTTCTTCCAGCTGCCGGGCATCGGCGCGTTCGACGAGCCGATGCTGGAGGCCTACACGGCGCTCGGCGCGCTCGCCACGGGGACGTCGTCGATCAAGCTGTCGACGCTGGTCAGCGGCAACACCTACCGGAATCCGGCGCTGCTGGCCAAGGCCGTCACCACCCTCGATGCGGTGAGCGGCGGCCGCGCCGTGCTCGGGATCGGCGCGGGCTGGTTCGAGCGCGAGCACGACGCTATGGGCTACGAGTTCGGGACCTTCACCGACCGGTTCGCCAAGCTTTCGGAGGCGCTGACGATCATCGAACCGATGCTGCGTGGCGGGCGGCCCGAGGTGGACGGCGAGTACTACTCATCGCACGGGGCGTTCGCGAGCCCGCTGGTGCGGACCGATCTGCCGATCATGCTCGGCGGGGCGGGCGAGAAGAAGACCTTCGCGCTCGCCGCCCGCTACGCCGACCACATCAACATGAACTGCTCGCCCGACGAGATCCCCCGCAAGCTCGACGCGCTCGCCGCCCGCTGCGAGGAGGCGGGCCGCGACCGGTCGACGCTGGAGACCAGCCTGCTCGGCTTCGTGATGATGGACGAGGACGGCGACGTCGCCCGGGCGATGGTGGGCGAATATCTCCGCAAGCTCGGCACCGACCCGGCCACGCTCGACGACGAGACCTTTGCGCGCGCCACCGCGCGCATGTTCGTCGGCACGCCCGACGACGTCGCCGAGCAGATTCAGACCCGGGTCCTCGACCGCGGGCTGGACGGGATCGTGTTCAACATGGTCGCGAACGGCCATGTTCCGGGGATGGTGCGCCTCGCGGGCGAGACCCTGGCGCCGCTGTTCAGGTAGGCGGCCGTCCGCGGAGCGTGCGGAAGTAGTAGATCGCGACCAGTCCGCCGAGGGGAAGGGCGACGAGCAGACCGACGCCCAGCAGGAACAGCCCGGCGAGGATCAGACCGATACCGAGTAGCCCGGCGACGATCGTCTGACCCGGATGCCTGACGGCCAGGAGTAGACCGTCGCCGACGGCGGCGAGCACAGGCGCGCCGCGCCGGTCCGCGATGGCGTATGGCATCCACGCGACCAGTAGGGCGAGGATGATCTCGATGGCCACGTAGAGCCAGGTCAGGCAGAGAAGCTTGCTGACCACGAGTTCGTCGGCGATCGACAGCCCGGTGCCGGCGAGCGAGAAGAGAAGGATCGGCCAGAAGGAGACGGCGCGGAAGAAGTCGGCGAGGTGCGGCCGTTGCCCGTCCGCGATCACCAGCAGGCCATGCACCGCGCACGAGGTGAGCAGGGCCGACGGGATGACGAAAATGAGTTGTTCGATGTAGGGCGCCGTATCGACGAACCGGAGATATGTGGACATCGCGGCCACGAAGTCGTTGCCGGAGGTGATGTCGCCGCCGCCGGCGGCGGCCTCCAGCGCGCGGTGATACAGGTGGCCGGTCAACAGATCTTTAGCCCATTGCAGTGCGACGACCACCCAGACCAGGACGAGCAGCCACAGTGCGGTCGCTCCGGCGAGAGCCGCCGGAGTCTCGCGGAAACGGGTCCACGACCAGCGCAGCGCTGCGCGCGGAGAGACGATCGTGGACGTCGCCGGCCGGAGTTCATCGGTCATCATGGTTGCGTCACGTCGTCCGTGCCGGTCAGCGGGTGCCCGCTGAAGGCGCGGTACAGGTAGATCGTCGTGAGGGTGGCGAGCGGGACGGTCACCAGCAGGCCGACCAGGATCGCCGCGGCGCCGAGGGCGATGGACACCGCCCACACGAGGGCGGTCAGGAAGGTGGCCCCCGGGCGGGCGAGCGCCAGTACCGCTCCCTCGTGCAGTCCGGCGATCGCGGAGGGCTGTGGCCGGTCCACGGCCGCGAGGGGAGCCCAGGCGAAGAGATACACGATGATCACCTCGAGGATGGTGGCGAGCCAGGGCGCGTCGAGGTAGGAGGCGACGATGACGTCGATCACCGAATACACGACGACGAAGACCAGTGCGACGAGCAGGACCGATCCGGCCGCGAGAGGCCGGAAGAAGTCGCCGAGTTCGGGTCGCTGGCCATCGGCGATCGCGACCGCCGGCCGCAGCCAGCACGATGCGGCGACCGCCAAGAGGGCCATCCAGGCCAGGTAGACCGCGTAGCCGGCGACCGCCCAATAGGTGCTGCCCTCGTCGAACGACTCGTCCGGTGCGATCGACATGAGATTGAATGCGACCTGCACGATCGCGCTGATCACCCAGGAGACGCCGACGCCGGTCACGAGGAGTCCGGCCGCCCACAGCGCCGTCGCTCCCGCGAAGACACCCGCCGACGTTCGCCATCTGGTCCATGCCCACCGCAGGGCCCCGGAGAGCGACACTCGGGTGGGATCAGGTCTGGATTCCCCGATTTCGGTCACGGGGGACATCATTCCGTTCGGTTTGATATGCGACGACACCGGCCCCTAGCCGGGGCGCTCGCGAATGACGTGTCGTATTCGAACATCTTCGATGTTGAGGTCCATGATCGGCGTCCCATTTCGCTGCGGCGTGCCCTGGATGTTTGTCTGATCTGCGGCGAGGAGTGTGGTCGTACCCAGCGGATACTCTCTATCCAGACCACAAGAACCAATAGTGGCGCACACTGTAATGTGTGAGTAGTATGAATCATATAGTCATCGAACACAGATGGTTCGGGGCAAGGGGGGTGAGACCGGTGACCGATGTATTCGCCGCTCGCTGGACGGGTGTGGATTTCACTCCGGCCGGGATGGTCGCCCCCGACGCCGCTGATGATGAGAAGACGCAGTGTCGCGAGTGGATCGTGTATGCCGAGGCGGCGTGGCGGGGTCAGGCATTCCTGTATTGGCAGCAGATTCACGCGATCGGCCAGTTCCTCGACATCACCCTCGCCGCACTCGATGACCGGGTGTGCGGCGGGGAAGAGCAGAAGGACTTGTTCGATCCGTACACGCAGGCCGTGGAAGTGTTCGCGATCGTGTTCGCCGGGAACCGGC
>NZ_JBPSDN010000046.1:0-28464 GCF_052036135.1 Gordonia marina | reverse complement strand
CAACCCCTCCGCCTTGTGCAGCCGACGGATCTCGGCCCAGTCTTCCACTGAAATCATCCCTCCAGAATGACGAGGGGGGTCAACTTTCACCCGTCGTCTGGGGGTCAGTATTCACGCGTCGTCGACATCCCGCCGGACGTGGATCGTGCGGGCGATACCTGAACCGCGGCGTCCAGATACGCCAGCGTGGTCCGCATACGCCGGCGTCGTCGACGGAACCCGCACCGGAGGCGAGCGCCGACCGTCCCGAGAGTTCGCACCGCCCTCGATAGGCGGCGCGATTCAGCGCGCTGCGCCGCGCGGGACCCCCGCGGGAAGTCCGCGTCGCCCCCGCACCGGTACGAGAGCGTTCGGCCCCCATTGCGGCCGCGAGGGGGGGTCGTGACGGGTTCCGGAGTCGGAGTCGACGAGGAGTGCGCCGCCGCGACAGCGGGCAGGGGCCGGATCGAGGCATCGCCGCCGCATGAGTCCGACGGGGATCATTCAGCCAGATTCGGATCGCGCTGGCGATACCTGAACAGCAGCGTCCAGATACGCCCGCACCGTCCAAGTACGCCAGCGCGTCCCTGCCCGACCTGCCCTCGGCCGCGCGTGCGTACGCGGCCGCCGGGTGGGGGAGGGGAGGGGCGGAGCGACCGGGAGTGCGCACGCCGCGACGACACGACGACGACACGACCAGGAACGACGAAGGCCACCTCGCGATCAGCGAGGCGGCCTTCGTCGTGTCGTGCGGTATGCGGCTACTTGAAGGGAGTACCGCCGCGAGACTGAAGCTCCAGGAGAGCCTCCTTCTCGGCTTCGTGCTGCTCGTGAGCGGCCTTCACGTTCTCCGCCTGCTCCTCGGCCGGGTCGGCGGCGAGCAGGGCGCCCGAGCCGGTCTGGCCGGCGAAGCCGAGCTTGTTCATCCGCTTCGGCAGCGCCGCACCCTCGTAGGGGAGCGGGATCGGGTGACCGTGATCGTCCACCGGGCCCAGCGGCTGGTGGATCTCGATGTACTCACCGGCCGGCTCGCGACGGATGATGCCCGTCTCGATGCCGTGGGCGAGGACGTCGCGGTCGCTGCGCTGCAGCGAGATGGCCCAGCGGTAGGTCACGAAGTACACGATCGGCGGAACCACCAGCAGACCGATGCGGCCCATCCACGTGGTCGCGTTCAGCGAGATGTGGAACTTCAGCGCGATGATGTCGTTCATGCAGCTCACCGTGAGGATGATGTAGAACGCCAATGCCATCGCGCCGATGGCCGTGCGGACCGGAGCGTCACGCGGCCGCTGCAGCAGGTTGTGGTGGACGTCGTCGCCGGTCAGGGCCTTCTCGATCCACGGGTAGCTGAAGAGCAGAGCGAAGATGATGCCGATCACCACGACCACCCAGAAGATGGCGGGGATGGTGTAGTGGCCCCAGTAGATCTCCCACGGCGGCATGAGGCGGGCGAAGCCGTCCGTCCACATCATGTAGATGTCGGGCTGCGAGCCGGCGGACACCTGTGCCGGGTTGTACGGGCCGATCTGCCAGACCGCGTTGATCTGGAAGATGCCGGCCATCAGCGCCAGAGCACCGGTGGTGATCGCCATGAAGGCGCCGCCCTTGGCCGCGAAGACCGGGAGGATCCGGACGCCGACGACGTTGTTCTCGGTGCGGCCGGGGCCGGGGAACTGGGTGTGTTTCTGATACCAGACCAGTGCCAGGTGCGCGCCGATCAGAGCCAGGATGATGGCCGGGAAGATCAGCACGTGCAGCACGTACATGCGCGGAATGATGATCTCGCCCGGGAAGTCGCCGTTGAACAGGGCGAACTGGATCCAGGTGCCGATCAGCGGGATGCTCAGCACGATACCGCTCATGGCGGCGCGGACACCGGTGCCGGACAGCAGATCGTCGGGCAGCGAGTAGCCGAAGAAGCCCTCGAACATCGCCAGCAGCAGCAGGAAGCAGCCGATCACCCAGTTGGCCTCGCGCGGCTTGCGGAAAGCGCCGGTGAAGAAGATACGGCACATGTGCACGATGATCGACGCCGCGAACAGCAGGGCCGCCCAGTGGTGGATCTGCCGGACGAACAGGCCGCCGCGGACCTCGAACGAGAGGTTCAGGGTGGTCTCGTATGCGCGGCTCATGGTGACGCCCTTGAGTGGCGTGTAGGCGCCGTCGTAGATCACGTGTGCCATCGACGGATCGAAGAACAGGGTGAGGTAGACACCGGACAGCAGCAGGATGATGAAGCTGTACAGCGCGAGCTCACCCAGCAGGAACGACCAATGGGTGGGGAACACCTTGTTGATCTGGCGGCGCATACCCGCGGCCATGCGGTACCGCTGGTCGGCCTCGTCTGCCTGCGTGGCGAGGCGGTCGGCGATCGTCATGACTTACGCTCCCAGAATGCCGGTCCGACGGGCTCGATGAAGTCGCCTGCGGCGACCATGTACCCCTGATTGTTCACCGTGATCGGCAGCTGAGCCAGGGCGCGCGCGGCCGGTCCGAAGACGGGCTTGGCGTACTCCAGGGCATTGAACTGCGACTGGTGGCACGGGCAGAGAATGCGGTTGGTCTGCTGCTCGTACAGCGACGTCGGGCAGCCGAGGTGGCTGCAGACCTTGGTGTAGGCGTAGTAGTCGCCGTAGTTGAAGCTCTCCTGGCCGCGGCGCTTGATCACCTTCGCGTCGGGGCGCAGGCGGATCAGCATCACGGGGTTGCGCACCGCGCGCAGCCCTTCCAGCAGCTTGTGACGGGACTCCTCGGTGTCGCCGTAGCCGTCGGAGACGCGCCACGGGAAGACGGTCTCCATCGCGCCGGCGTCCAGATCCTCCGGCCGCACCAGGGCGACCTGGTACGGGTTACCGGTGTCGCGGCGCAGGAAGACGGTCTCGTTCTTGCTGACGTTGTGGATCGGCGACCAGCCGGTCTGCCACAGGTCGTCCTTCTTGTCCGCCCACGGGTTCTTGATGAAGCCGCCGATCGCGGCGATACCGCCCGCGAAGGCGAGCGCACCGAGGCCGAACGCCGCCGATCCGAGGATCATCTTGCGGCGGGGGAGGGTGGAGGTGTCCAGGGTGTCGTCGAGCTCGGCGACGATCGTCTGCCGGTCGGCCTCGGCCGACGGACCGTCGTGCCGCTCCTGCACCGAGATCTCGGCCGGAATGAAGCGCTTGGTCAGCTGCACGACGCCGAAGCCGAAGCTCAGGATCGACAGGCCGAAGCAGACGCCCAGAGCCGGCGTGTAGAAGGTGTACCACCAGTAGTTCGGGTGGTCGGGCATGGTGAATTCCCAGTGGTTCCACACGAAGAATGCGAAACCGGCCAGGGCGAAGATGCCCGACACGACGAACCAGAAGGCGACGATGCGTTCGGACCGCTTCTCGGCCTTGGTGCCGGGCACCGGGAAGCGCGGTTCGCGGTAGATGATCTCGACGCCGTCGAGGTTGGTGCCGAGCTGGACCTTCTCGTCGCGGCTCATCGCGGCGAGCTGGTCGTCCGATGGGACGTCGTTACTCGTTGCGCTCAATTTCGTGATCCAATCCACATCGCACCGACAACGATCCCGACCACGCCGATGACCCACATGACCACGCCTTCGGAGACGGGGCCGAAGCCGCCGAGGCCGAAGCCGCCGATCGGGTTCGAGGAGTCCGCGTAGCGGATGAAGCCGATGATGTCCTTCTTCTCTTCCTGCGACAGCTGCCGGTTGGAGAACTTCGGCATGTTCTGCGGGCCGGTGAGCATGGCCGTGTAGAGCTGCTGCTCGTTGACGTTCGTCAGCGGCGGGGCGTACTTACCACCGGAGAGGGCACCGCCGCGGCCGGTGAAGTTGTGGCACGACGCGCAGTTGAGGCGGAACAGCTCCGAGCCGCGGCCCAGGTCGCGGTTCTGGCTGATCGACTCCATCGCGAGCTTCGGCAGCCCGGTCTTGGGGTCGGTGACCGGCTTGCCGTCCTTGTACTCGTAGAGCACGCTCGGGCCGCCGCCCATCGCCTGGATGTAGGCGCCGAGCTGATCGATCTGCGCCTGCGTGAACTTCTCGGTCTTGCGGGCGACCTGCGCCTCGCCGCGGGCGGCGGGCATGCGGCCGGTCGAGACCTGGAAGTAGACGGCGGCGTCGCCGACACCGAGGAGCGACGGACCGCGATCCGGCACGCCCTCGAGGTTCTTGCCGTGACACGTCACGCACGAGGTCTCGTACAGCTGCTTGCCCTGCTCGACCAGCACGGCGTTGTTGCTGTCGGCCGTGGCGACCTGCGGCTTGGGCGTGAGGAGACCGGCCAGCAGGCCGGTCGCGATCAGGCCGAACAGCAGGAAGGCGGTGGCGCCTGCGCGACGACGGAGCTTGCGGCGCGACTTGGCGCGACGCGCATCGGTCTTCGCGGTTCCGGCGGTCGCGCTCTCGGTCCGGTCGTCGCCGTTCGGCTCGGACGAACTCGGTGGAGATGATCTCATCGGTGACTCTCTACTAAGCGATTGGACTGCTACTTCGGTGTGCGCGGGCTACTGCACGAAGTAGATGAGGACGAACAGGACGATCCAGACCACGTCGACGAAGTGCCAGTAATACGACACGACGATCGCCGCGGTGGCCTGTGCCGGAGTGAACTTCGACAGGCGGGTGCGGACCAGCAGCAAAATGAAGGCGACGAGACCGCCGATCACGTGCAGTCCGTGGAAGCCGGTCGCCATGAAGAAGACCGAGCCGAAGGCCGACGACGAGAGGGTGACGCCCTCGTTGATCAGGGTGTAGTACTCGTACGACTGGCCGGCGATGAAGAACGCGCCCATCAGGAAGGTGAGCGTGTACCAGCGGCGCAGGCCGAAGACGTCGCCGCGCTCCGCGGCGAACACGCCGAGCTGGCAGGTGACCGAACTCGCGACCAGGACGATGGTGACCGGGATCGCGAGCGCCAGGTTCAGGTGGGCCGGAGGCTGCGGCCAGTCCGCTCTGGCATTGGCTCGCGCGACGAGATACATCGCGAAGAGTCCGGCGAAGAACATCAACTCGCTCGACAACCACACGATGGTGCCGACGCTGACCATGTTCGGACGGTTCAGCGAATGCACACGCGAGGTGATGGAGGTTCCTTGGGTACCCACGGCGCTAGTCACATGAGAAGTATGACGGGTCGTAGTAAGAGATGCCCACCCGGGTCCCAAATTCGCCGAAAATAGTTGTCCCATCGCAGGTCGCGGGCGGTGCGGTCGGGGCCGCCGGGCGTGTCCGGCGGGGTCTTCGGGGCGAAGATCGGGTGCGGGCGCCACCAGCTATCGTGCCCGGCGGGGCTGAGAGAGTCCTGAAGAACACGGCAAGGGTGAGGAGACGGACATGCGCAGGTGGTTCATGCGGCGCGCGGACGCGCCCCGGGATGTGTCCGAAGAGCTGACGCGGGCGGTGGTGATCGCGGAATCGCATGACGAGACCGCGGCGTCCTCGACGGTGCTGGCCGCGGCGGGACTGATCGATCCCGCGGAACGTCTGTTGCGGCTGCTGGTCTTTCTGCCCGCGGCGCAGGTGCCCGGCGTCATCGAACGGTGCGCGTCGGAGGATTACGTGCCGGCACCCGCCCTCGCCTCCGATCCGCCGGCGCCGGCCGGGCTGGTCGCGGTGGCGCTGGCCCGCGTCCAGCCGATCGACGCCCGGCGGGTCTCGCAGGAGCGGTCGCTGCTGAGTTCCATCGCGGCGCGGGTGGGCGGCACGGTCGGCGGGTGGGCGGTGCTCGACGTCGCGGATCCGGGGCGATGAACACTGTTTATCCTGTCGGGGTGAACACCTTCGCTCCGCTGTCCTCGTCCGCGCCGTCGCCGGAGTCGCTCACCTGGCCGCAGATCCTCGGCAAGGTGACCGACGGCCACGACCTGACGGTGGGCGAAGCCGGCTGGGCGATGCGCGAGATCATGTCGGACGCGGCGACCGGAGCACAGATCGCGGCGTTCGGGGTGGGCGTGAAGATGAAGGGCGCCGCCCCGTCGGAACTGCGCGGCCTCGCCGCCACCATGCTCGAGATGGCCAATCGGGTGGACCCGGGCGGGCCGGCGGTCGACATCGTCGGCACCGGCGGCGACCGCTCGCACACGGTGAACATCTCGACGATGACCTCGGTCGTGGTCGCCGCGGCGGGGGTGCCGGTGGTGAAGCACGGCAACCGCGCGGCGTCGTCCAAGAGCGGCGGCGCCGATGTGCTGGAAGCGCTCGGCGTCGCGATCTCCCTCGGCCCCGAAGCGGTGCAGCGCTGTCTGCACGAGGTGGGGATCGGCTTCTGCTTCGCCCCGGTCTTTCACCCGGCGTTCCGGTTCGCCGGCCCGCCGCGCAAGGAGATCGGCATCCCGACGGTGTTCAACGTCCTCGGCCCGCTGACCAATCCGGCGTCGCCGGAGGCCGGGCTGATCGGCTGCGCGTTCACCGATCTGGCTCCCGCGCTGGCGCAGACCTTCGCCGAGCGCGGCAACCGGGTGCTGGTGGTGCGCGGTGACGACGGCCTCGACGAGCTGACCACGACCACGACGTCGACGGTGTGGCAGGTGGTCGGCGGCGAGGTGGCCCGGCACACGCTCGATCCCCGCGACCTCGGTCTGGAGCTGGTGGAGCTGTCGGCGCTGCAGGGCGGCGACGCTCAGGTGAACGCGGGGATCGCCCGGGATCTGTTCGCCGGGGCACGCGGACCGGTGCGTGACGCGGTGTCGCTGAACGCCGCGGCCACGTTGGTCGCCTTCGAGCAGGAGCGGCTGTTCGGCGAGGGCGAGCTGACCGCGGCCGTGCGCGACGCCCTCGCCCGGATCGACGAGGTGCTCGACTCCGGGGCGGCGGCCGACCGGCTGGCGCGCTGGGCCGAGCTCAGTACCGCGCTGGCCGGGTAGCTCTCCTCTCCTTATTCCTCTCCGATGGAGAAGCCGCCCTCCACCTCCGAGCTCGAGTAGCTGCGGAAAGCGATGTGGGTGGCGCTGTGGCGCACTCCGGGGAGCCGGTTGATCCGGCCGGTGACGACATCGGCGATGTCGTCGTGGCTGCGGACACGCACCTTGGCGATCAGATCGACGTCCCCGGCGCACGAGTACACCTCGGTGACCCCCGGGATGTCGGCGACGGCCTGCGCGGTCTCCGGGATCTGGTGGATGTCGGCTCCGATGAGGACGATGGCGGTGATCATGCCCCGAGCCTAAACGAGCCGGCGGCCGGTGGAGCCGGGTGTTCCCGGGCGCGGCGGGCGACGTCGGAGAAGTCGAGACGGCGCTGCGCCGAGCCGATCGGGAGCGACAGGTCGCCGGTCACCGAGACCACCCGGGTGCCCGGCTCGGCGATCCACCGCCAGAGCAGCGCCACCTCCTCGGGCGGCGCCCCGGACAGTGGACCGTCGCCGGGACCCGGCGGCGGGATCGACTGCGCCCCGGCGACGAGGAGTTCGACGACCGGCATCGGCGCCACACCGCGCGCCGCGTAGCCCGCGCCGGCGAGCCGGCCGTAGCGGATCACCGCGAAGTCCCAGCCGCCGGCCGGCGCGGAGGCCGGCCGGGCGAGAACCAGTTCGTCGAGCCGGGCGAGCGCGGAGAGGCGCTGGCAGCGGGCGAGGGCCTCGATGGTCGCGGCGAGCCGGTCGCGGGCGCGGGCGGCCGACTCGAAGCGACGCAGTTCGGCGAGCCGGGCCAGGCGCCCGGCGAGCTGGTCGAGCAGCGCGTCGGATCGGCCCTCGATCAGATCGGCGGCGGCCCGGACGCGGGGCAGATAGTCGGGCAGGGTCTGCGGGCGGTCGCTCGCGGCACGACACGCCCCCGGCAGCGCCGCGACGAGCGGGTCGGGCATCGCCGCGGCCGCGGCGGTCCCCGGGCAGAAATGGTGGTCGGCGGTCGTCAGGGACGTCGTGCAGGTGCGCAGGCCGGCGGCACCGGCGATCACATCGGCGACGTCCGCGGCGGCCGCGCGGCCGCCGAACGGGCCGAGACAGAGCTCGCCGGGAGTACGGGTCACCCGCAGGCGTGGGAAGCGTTCGGCGGTGAGCACGACCCACCAGCCCTGTCGCGGATTGCGGGAGCGCCGGTTGTACGCGGGCTTGTGCACCGCCAGCAGGGTCAGTTCGCGCACGCCGGCTTCGAGGGCGTGCGCGCACTCCACGTGCTCCACCCGGCGGGCGAGGGCCACCATCTCGGCCATCCGGGCGCGCGGATCGGCGCCGGTGAAGTACTGGGAGACGCGCCGGTGCAGATCGACGGCCGTCCCGATATAGAGGACCTCGTCACCGGGACCGCGAAAGAGGTACACGCCCGGCCGATGCGGCAGCCCGGCGGCGAGCGTGCGCTTGGCGCGCACCGCGGGCGTGGTGCGCGGCAGATAGCGGGTCAGGTCGCGATAGGTGCGGACACCCTGATTCCCGACGCGCTCGAGAAGACAGTGGAACACCTCGACGGTGGCGCGGGCGTCGTCGAGCGCCCGGTGGGTGGGCGTCACGGAGACGTCGAAGAGCTCGGCGAGCGCACTCAGCTTGACCGTGGGTGCTTCTTGCCGGGAGAGGATCCGCCGCGCCATCACCACGGTGCACAGCGTCGCCGGGAACGGCCAGGGCAGATGACGGCGGGCGGCGGCGCGTTTGAGGAAGCCGGTGTCGAACCGGGCGTTGTGGGCCACCAGGATCGCGCCGCGGGCGAACTCGAAGAACGCCGGCAGCACCTCGTCGATGGTGGGGGCGTCGTGCACCATCGCCGTGGTGATGCCGGTCAGCGAGACGATCTGCGGCGGAATCTCCCGACCCGGGTCGACCAGGGTGGCGAACTCGCCGAGCACCTCGCCGCCGCGGATCTTCACCGCGCCGATCTCGGTGATCGCATCCCGGTCGGCGCTGCCGCCGGTGGTCTCCAGATCGACGATCACCAGGGTGGTGTCGTACAGCGCGGCGGTGGCGAACTCCTCGTCGTCGGGGAGATCGGCGAAGCTCAGCTGCTGTTCGGGTCGGTGATCAGCCATACCCGGGAAGGTAGGCGGCACCTCCGACAATCCGTTCCGCCGCGGCGGTCCGCGGCCCCGGTGTCGGAGGGTCGTCCTAGTCTCCACCTCGAGTCGAGTGTTCCCGTGCCGCCGGAGCGCCGTGGTCCGCCGGAAAACGGCGGTCACCACGCTCAACGCTACGAATGAGAGGTAGATCACAATGAAAATCGACTGCGCGACGTGCCCGGCCCGGCAGCGGGCCTGTGACGGATGTCTGATGCAGGTGCTCTTTTCCCCTGCCACCAGGGACTTCGGTCCCGAAAGCCAGTGGGCGGAGACCGATGACGACCTCCTCGATGCCATCGATGTGTTCGTTGACACAGCGCTGATTTCGCGGGCGGCCGCACGGGCCGCCAGAAGTGACATCGCAGCACGTCAAACGGGATTCACCGAGCGTTCGCACGGCCGTCTCCGGGCGGTCTGATCCGGTAGGCGGTCCCGACCGCCTCGCGCGTTCGGTGGACATCGGACCCGCGAGTTTCGTAATCTTTCTGAGACCTTCCAGGGCGGGGGTTCCCGCCAGGGGATTTCCGCTCCGAGGTCACCGCCTAATCGCGGCCCCCACCAAGGGCCGCGTACCGGGGAACCACCACTTCCTCATCGGACGCGCGGCGAGAGCCGGGTGCGCCGAGGGATCGGGGTGAATCGCGGGCAACCGCGTAGGGCCATCTCTTCCGGCCCGAACCCGACAGCTAACCCGGTCGGCGGTCAGGGAGAAACAACAAGGAGATACTTTCCGTGGCCAAACACCGTTTGGAACAGCCCCGCGTCGCCGCCAAGGTGGCCAAGACCGCCGTGGTCACCGGTTCGATCGCCGTCGGTGCCCTCGCGCTCGCGGCCGGTCCGGCCGACGCCGCCCCGGTGAACGTGCCGGGTGTCGGGACCTTCGAGGTCCCCGGCATCAACGACAACCAGGTGCCGCCGCAGTTCCAGCAGAACGGCAACAACGGCGGGGGTCTGCTCAACAGCCAGCCGGTGCGTGCCCAGAAGGCGCTGCGCGCCGCCGAGTCCAAGATCGGCTCGCCCTACGTGTACGGCGCCGCCGGCCCGAACGCCTTCGACTGCTCCGGCCTCGTCTACTGGTCGTACAAGCAGGCCGGTAAGACCATCCCGCGTGACAGCTACGGCCAGCTCGGCGGCGGCCAGCGAGTGTCTTCGCTCGCCGACGCCAAGCCCGGCGACGTGCTGATCTTCAACGGCGGCGGCCACGCCGGCATCTACGCTGGCCACGGCCAGTTCATCCACGCCTCGACCGAGGGTGTGCCGGTGAAGCGCGCGCCGGTCAAGGCCTGGGCGCTGACCGGCATCCGCCGCTACTGAGCGCACACGCCGCAAACATGCAGTACCGAGTCGAGCCGTGGGCCCCTCCGGGGAGCGCGGCTCGATTCGAGTATCGGTAGGGATGTCAGAAGTGATGCGTACGTGTGAATTCCGCCGTGCCACCCGGCGCGGCGTATCGATCGTCGCGGCGCTGAGCGTCGCGACCACGCTGGCGGTGGTCTCGCCCGAGTTGGCGATGGCCGAGCCGGCGCGCTCGGCGGACCAGTTGCTCACGCACTACCGCCAGTTGTCGGACCAGGCCGAGAAGTCGGCCGAGTCGATGAACAAGGCGCAGGCCGAGTACGACAAGCAGCGCAAGATCGCCGCCGGCGCGCGCAAGGACGCCGCCGCCGCGCAGAAGGACCTGGACGCGGCCGACCGCCGCCTCGACGAGGCGCGGGCCACGGTCGACGTGCTGGCCCGGGCGAGTTCGCGCGGAGTCCGCGCCAACCGGCTCTACGCCCTGCTGGTCAGCGACTCGCCGCAGAACGTCCTGGACAACATGTCCGACCTCGAGGTGATCTCCCGGCAGGTCGACGGCGACATCGCGAGTGTCAAGAAGTCGGTCGACCGGGCGACCAGCGCCAAGGCGGCCGCGCAGAAGACGTCGGCGACGGCCTCGGCCGCGATGACCGATGCGGTGCGCAAGCGCGGCGAACTGCAGGCCAAGCAGTCCGATCTGCAGCTGGAAGCGGTCACCATCCGCGCGGTCTACCAGTCGATGACCGGCAAGCAACTGGCCGCGCTGCGCGGCCCCAAGTACAACTTCGACCCGCGGGCGGTCCCGAAGGGCACCTCGCCCGAGGCGATCGCCGTGCAGGCCGCGATCAGCCGCATCGGCGATCCCTACGTCTGGGGTGCCACCGGACCGAACCAGTTCGACTGCTCGGGTCTGATGGTGTGGGCCTACAAGCAGGCGGGCAAGACCCTGCCGCGGACCAGCGAAGCGCAGATGGGCGGCGGCACCCCGGTGGCCCGGGGCGACCTCAAGCCGGGCGACCTGATCATCTACTACGGCGACGCCCACCACGTCGGCATGTACGTCGGCGACGGCTACGTGATCCATGCCTCCACGTTCGGTGTCCCGGTCGCCGTGGTGCCCATCGACAAGGCCGGCCCCTACAACTCGGCGCGACGGTACTGACTTGTCCCCAGCCTCCAGGGCCTCCCGGGCGGTGGCCTCCGCCACCGCCCTCGCCCTGCTCGCCGGGGGAGTGACCGCGTGCGGTTCCGGCGAGAAGGCGGCCGCGCCGTCGTCGTCGACGACGCCGCTGTTCAGCACCCCGCCGAACGCCTTCGAGCAGCAGCGGGCCGACGGGGTCACCGCCCTGCTCGACGCCCTCACCAAGGCCCTCACCAGCGGTGATCGGGCCGGGCTCGACGCGTTGATCGACCCGCTGGCGACTCCCGCGTTCCGGCAGTCGCTCCATCGTGCGCAGGACGACCTTCGGCCGGCCCCGGCCCGTCGCGCCGCCACGTCCGTCGCGCCCACGGCCACCCCGTCCGGGGCGGCGCCACAGAGCCCGGCGCCGCAGCGCTCGGTGCCGCGGCGGTCGCCGCGCTCGGGGGATCGGCCGTCGTCGTCGGCCCCGGCCGCCACGGTGCCGCGGGGCAGCAACCTGGTGCTGCGGACCCTGCAGTACCGGCTGGCCCCGTCGGCCGGGCCGGAGCGGCTGATCGGCGGCGAACTCGGCGTACGGCTGAACGACGCCGGCGCCTCCGACACGTGGGTCACCCCGATCACCGCGAGCTACGCGCTCGGCGGTGCGGCCCGTCCGGGTGTCGACGAGCCGGTGATCGATGTGCCGCAGGAACTGGCCGTCGCCCGTTACGGAGACGACTGGAAGCTGCTGGGCGACGGTTCGCTGGCCCCCGACGAGTCGGTCGACCCCACGCAGGAGGTGCGGCCGCCCGAACTGGTGCCGTGGGCGTTCGGCGGGCTCCTGGCCGACGACGTTCCGACGGCCGGCGGCACGTCGTCGATCCTGTCGTACCCGGGTACCGACCGCACCGTGGCGAAGGTGCGCGACCAGCTCGCGCCGGCCGTCGCCGCGGTGACCGCGTTCTGGGGTGACGCGTGGGTGCGCAAGGCCGTCATCCAGGTCACCGGCACCCCCGAACAGTTCGCCGGGTTCACCCGCACCGCGCCGGGGGAGACCAACGCGGCGGCCGCGGCGACCGTCTTCTCGCGGATCGACGGCGGGGCCAAGACGGTGATCGGCCAGCGCGTGGTGCTCGCGCCCGCCGCCGGCCAGCTGTCGGTGGCCGGCATCGGCGTGGTGCTACGGCACGAGCTGACCCACGTCGCGACCAGGCTCGACACCGCCGACGACGCGCCGATGTGGCTCACCGAGGGGGTCGCCGAGTACGTCGGCCGCCGCGGCACCAAGGTCGACTTCACCGATGTGGCGCCGGAGCTGTCCGCGCAGATCGCCGCGGGCGACGTGCCGAAAGCGCTGCCGAGCGACAAGGACTTCTCCGTCGACACCGATGCCGCCCGGCTCGCCTACCAGAGCTCCTGGAGCTTCGCGACGTTCGTCGCGCAGAAGTACGGCGAGGACAAGCTCAAGCGGATGTATCTCGCCGTCGCCCAGGGCGGACCGGTCGCGAAGACCGACGCGGCCCTGGCCGGGGCGCTCGGTGTGGACCGGGCGACCGCCGTCGCGCAGTGGCGGACCTGGCTCGGCAAGCAGGTGCGCTGAATGCGGCGCACCCTGCTCGTCACCAACGACTTCCCGCCCCGCCCCGGCGGGATCCAGTCGTACCTGGAGAACCTGATCGCGCATCTGCCGGCCGACGAGGTGACGGTGTACGCGCCGCGCTGGAAGGGCTGCGAAGCGTACGACGACGCCGCGCCCTACCGGATCGTGCGGCATCCGACGACGCTCATGCTGCCCACTCCGGCGGTCGCTCGTCGTGCGGCGAAGCTGGTGCGGGAGAACGACATTCACACGGTGTGGTTCGGCGCGGCGGCGCCGCTCGCGATCCTCGGCCCGGTGTTGCGGCGAGCGGGCGCGGACCGGATCGTGGCGAGCACGCACGGCCATGAGGTGGGCTGGTCGATGCTGCCGATCGCCCGGCAGGTGCTGAGGCTGATCGGCGACACGGCCGACGTGATCACCTTCGTCAGCAAGTACACGCGCGGACGGTTCGCCTCGGCCTTCGGTCGCTGGGCCGCGCTGGAGTATCTGCCGTGCGGGGTCGACGTCGACCGCTTCGCACCGAACCCGATGGCGCGCGCGGAACTGCGCGACCGCTACGGACTGGGCGAGCGGCCCGTCGTCGTGTGTGTGTCGCGCCTGGTGCCGCGCAAGGGGCAGGACACCCTGATCAAGGCTCTTCCGCGGGTGCTCGACGCCGTGCCGGACGTGCACCTGATGATCGTCGGCGGCGGCCCCTACGCGGACCGGCTGAAGGCGCTCGCCCACAAGACGGGTGTCGCCGACCGGGTCACCTTCACCGGATCGGTGCCGTACGCGGAGCTGCCGGGCCACTACGCGATGGGCGACGTCTTCGCCATGCCCACCCGCACGCGCGGCGGCGGACTGGACGTCGAGGGTCTGGGCATCGTCTTCCTGGAGGCCTCCGCGACCGGCGTGCCGGTCGTGGCCGGCGATTCCGGCGGCGCCCCGGAGACGGTCGTCGACGGCGAGACCGGCCTGGTGGTCAACGGCCGTAGGCCGGCGGTCGTCGCCGACGCGATCGCGAGCATCCTGACCGATCCCGAGCGCGCCGCCGCGATGGGCGCGGCGGGTCGTCGCTGGACGGTGGAGCGCTGGCAGTGGCGCCACCAGGCCGCGAGACTCGACCAGCTGCTCTAGTGTCGCCCGTGGTGGGATCGGAAGACGGCCGCAGCGGTCCGGGCGGGCGGTCGACGGTCCTCAGAGCGTGCTGGCTGGGGCTCGCGGTTCTCGGCGTCGCGGCGGGTGTGTTCGTGGCGGCGATGCCGGTGGGTTCGGTGTCGCTCGGCTGCGCGAAAGGGGACAGCCTCTCCGGACCACTGGCGCACGCCGATGCGACGTGCGATGACTCGATTCGCTACGCGCTGGGTCTGTCTCCGCCGGTGCAGGTGGCGATGGTTCTCGCCATTCCCGCGGTGGTCGCCGCGCTCGTGCTGCGCACGTGGGTCGCAGCTCTCGTGGCGGGGTGCTACGCGGTCATCGCGGTGTTCGGCCTGATGAATTGGACCGACTGGCGGATCACATTTCTCGTGGCCGGCGTGGTCGGGACGATTCTGGCGGGCACCACGGCCCTCGTCCAGTTCGCTCTGCTCCGCTCGTCGCGGTGACGCGCAATTTGATGTGAGGGCCCGCCCGGCCCACTCGATCGGAGTCATGTCGATCGAGCGGAGTTCATGTCGATCGAGCGGAGTCGAGATCAGCTCACCGGCCGCGGGCGTGGCTTCGACTCGTCCTCGGCTATCGCCTCGGACGGCTCAGCCGGCGGGTGGCGCGAGGACTTTGCCAGACGATCGCAGACGCACCCGCCCGCCCTCATAGAGGACGGGCGGGGAGAGTCACTTGCGGTAGATCTTGTCGATCTGGTGGTCGTAGTGATCGGCCACCACCTTGCGCTTCACCTTCATGGTCGGCGTCAGCATGCCGTTGTCCTCGGTGAAGTCGTCGTGCAGGATCCGGAACTTCTTGATCGCCTCGGCGTGCGAGACGGTGGCGTTGGCCTCGTCGATCGCGGTCTGCAGGTCGGCGTGCAGTTCGGGATCCTTGACCAGCAGCCGGACCGGCGTGTTCGGGTCCTTGCCGTTGCGCGACAGCCAGCCGGGGATCTCGTCGGCGTCGAGCGTGAGCAGGGTGCCGATGAACGGCTTCTGGTCGCCCACGACCATCGCCTGGGAGATCATCGGGTGCGCCCGCATGATGTCCTCCATCGGCGCCGGGGAGACGTTCTTGCCGCCGGCGGTGACGATGATCTCCTTCTTGCGGCCGGTGATCTTCAGGTAGCCGTCCTCGTCGAGCGACCCGAGGTCACCGGTGTGGAACCAGCCGTCGGTGATGGCCTCGGCGGTGGCATCGGGGTTGTCCCAGTAGCCGCCGAAGACGACGGCGCCGTTGAGCAGCACCTCGCCGTCCTCGGCGATGCGCACGGCGTTGCCGGGGATGGGCCGCCCGACGGTGCCCATCCGCGCGTGGCTCGGGGTGTTGACGGTGACGGCCGCGGTGGTCTCGGTGAGGCCGTAGCCCTCGTACACCGGGATGCCGACGCCGCGGAAGAAGTGGCCGAGACGAGCGCCGAGCGGCGCGCCGCCGGAGATGGCGAGCTCGCACTGACCGCCCAGCGCGGCCCGCAGCTTGGAGTAGACGAGCCGGTCGTACAGCTGGTGACGCAGGTCCAGGACCTTGCCGATCGAGCCGCTCTCGCCGGCCTTCGAGTAGGAGATGGCGGTCGACGCGGCGCGGTCGAAGATCACGCCCTTGACCTTGGACTCGTCGTACGCCTTCTGCCGGGCCGTGTTGTAGACCTTCTCGAAGACGCGCGGCACCGACAGGATCAGCGACGGGTGGAAGACCTCGAATGTCGGCAGCAGATTCTTCACGTCGGAGGTGAACCCGACCTCGACGCGGGCCTCGATGGCCACCAGGTTGATGGCGCGGGCCAGCACATGCGCCATCGGGAGGAAGAGCAGCAGCCGCTTGCCCTCGCCGAGGAGATCGCTGAGCGAGGTGTCCAGAACGCCGCCGATCTCGCCGAGCAGGTTCGAGTGGTAGAGCATGACGCCCTTGGGGCGGCCGGTGGTGCCGGAGGTGTAGATCAGGGTCGCCGGCGAGTCGGCGTGCAGCGACGTCCGGCGGGCCTCCAGTTCGGTGTCGGTCACGTCGGCGCCGGCCGCGGTGAGGGATTCGAGGATGCCGGGGCCGTCGTCCGGCGCGATGACGAAGACGCCGGTGGCCGCGGTGACGTGCGAGACGTCGTCGAGGAGGGCGCGCTTCTTGTCGTTCTCGACGACGATCGCGACGGCCCCCGAGTCCTCCATGATCCAGTCGATCTGCGGGGCCGACGACGAGTCGTAGATCGGCACCGGTGTGGCGCCGGCGGACCAGATGGCGAAGTCGATCAGCGTCCATTCCAGGCGGGTCGCCGACAGCAGGGCGACCCGGTCACCGGCGTTGACGCCCGACGCGATCAGGCCCTTGGCCAGTGCCCGGACCTTGTCGGCCGCCTCCTGCGCGCTGACCGGGAGCCACTGTCCGCCGGCCTCGTCGAGGAAGACGGTCCGGCCGGGTTCGGCCGCGGCGGCGTCGAACAGGACATCGGTCGCGTTCCGTTCCGGCGGGATCGTGTACTGGGCAGGAACGCGGCATTCGGCCATGGGTGGATACCTCTCTCATTCTGCTGCGGTCCGTGCGTCGGGAGGCGGCGCGGGAGGATCGCTATCGCTCTGCGCTGAACGAAAGAAGAGTCTATCGCCCCGTGTTCGGCGTTTGTGCGTGGTCGGCTTTCCCCGCCGAATACCGGTATGTGAAGCTAGGACGGTGACAACCATCCAGGTAGCCGACGAGACCTTCGTCGCCGCGGCCCCGAGCAGTGCCGGCGCCGTGGTGACCGATCGCGCGCGGTGGCGGCAGTGGTTCGGCGACCTGCGGCTCGAGGTGGTCGAGGACCGTGGCGACGCCGGTGTGCGCTGGCGGGTCGCCGGTCCCGTCGAGGGCACCATGGAGATCTGGTGCGAGGAAGTGCTCGACGGCTTCGTCCTGCACTACTACCTGCACGGTGAGCCGACGACCCCGTTGCCCGCCGATCCGGCCGCCGCGATGGCCGCGATCGCCGAGGCCAACAAGCAGCGGCGAGTGGCGGGCAAGGAGATGTCGTTCCAGGTGAAGGCGCTCTTGGAGGGCGACCGCGAGATCGGCGGCCCCGCCGCCCCGGACCGCGCGGTGCGTCGTGGCTGACCACACCGAGCAGTCCATCGTCATCGGCGCCGACGTCGACGCCGTCATGGGCGTGATCGCCGACTTCGCCGCGTACCCCGAGTGGGTCACCGCCGCGCGGGAGGTGACCGTGCTCGACAGTGACGACGCCGGGCGCGCCCGGCGGGTGCGCTTCGTGCTCGACGCCGGGGTGCTCACCGACACCTACGTGCTCGACTACGCGTGGGCGGCCGACGGCACCGAGGTGTCGTGGCGGCTGGAATCCAGTGACCTGCAGCGCGATCAGCTCGGCAGCTACCGGCTGACCCAGCAGGTCCCCGGCTCGACCAAGGTGACCTACTCGCTCACCGTCGACCTGAAGATCCCGATGATCAGCCAGCTGAAGCGCCGCGCCGAGAAGGCCATCACCGACGCCGCGCTGAACGACCTCAAGAAGAGGGTCGAAGGCTGATCGATCTGGCGCCTCTCCACCTGGTGCTGGGGCCCGGCGGCTCCGGCGTCTCGACGCTGGCCGCCGCCGGAGCCCTCGAGCTGGCGCGCGCGGCCGCGCCGGCCCGCGGCAGCGGACCTCTCGCGCGCGCCGACACCGGCGGGGTGCTGCTGGTGTCCGTCGATCCGCGCTCGGACCTGCCGCGCCGCCTCGGCGTCTTCCGGGTGCCGGGGCAGCCGGTGCCGGTGACCGGGGAACTCGATCTGCTCCATCTGGATCCGCTCGCCGTCACCGAGACGGCCTGGTCGGGGTTCACCGGGGCCCTGGCCGGGGTGGGCGCGGCCCGGAGCCTGCCGCTGGTGGGAACCCTCACCGGCGTCGACGCCGGGGAACTCACCGGATTGCCGGGGATCTCGGAGTTCCTGCTGTTGCGCGCGATCCGCGACGCCGCCACCTCCGGCCGCTGGCAGCGAGTCGTGGTCGACCTGTCCGGGGCGGGGGATCCGTTCGCCGTGTTGCGGTCGCCGACCGTGCTCGCCACCGCGATCGACCGGCTGTGGCCGCGGCACCGGCGGCTCGCCGAGGCCGCCGAGAAGCCGGCACTGGCCCAGATCGCCACCGCCGTGGAAGGCATCGACCGGGACTGCCAGGATCTGCGCGAACTGATCGCCGACTCGCACGAGGTGTCCGTGCACCTGGTCGGCACCGGCGGCCAACGCGGCCTGGCCCGGATCGGCGACGACGTGGCGGCCGCCGACGTGATGGGATTGCCGCTGCGATCGGTGCTGGTGAACGCCGGTTCCGGCGGTCTGCCCACCGAAGCGGTACTCGACCGGGCGAGGGGTCTCCTCGGACCCGATGCGGGATCGGCGGTCTCCATGGTGACGATCGGCCGCCGCGACGAGGAGCCGGTCCGCCTCTCCCGGCTGCGGAAGCTCCGCGTCGTGTTGCCCGCCCCGAACGGCCGGCCGCGGGCCGCGGCCGCCCCCGTCGTCGAACACGTCGGCGGCGAGGGTCTGGATGCGGAATACCGGCTGTCGTGGCGGCAGGCGCTGCCCGACCCCGAGCAGCTCGCGCTCGGCCGCTCCGGCGACGACCTGCTGGTGACGATCGCCGGGTTCCGGCAGCCGGTGCGCCTGCCGTCGGTACTGCGGCGCTGCCAGGTGACCGCGGCCGATTGGGACGGCGCACGGCTCAGCGTCGGATTCCGGCCGGATCCGGCGGTCTGGCCGCAGCGCTGACGACCGTCGGCGTAGCGTGTTTCCGCAGCGCGCCGGACGCCGGATGCATCCGGAAGTGACCGGCGGGTAACCTTGACGATTCGCACCGTTCGAGAAGCGAGGAGACCGTCTTCCATGGCCGACGACACGCAGGAGACCGGAACCGGGGCCACCTCCGGTGATCCGGTCGGCACCCTGCTGCTCGGTGTCGCCGGACAGATCGAACAGCTGGCCGCGCTGATCACCGGTCCCGGCCTCGCCGGTCTGCCGGGGATCGACGACGAGGGGCTCGCCAGACTGGCCGGGCTGGTCGGGGAGGCCGGCGGCCTGGCCGCCGAGCTCGGGGATCTGGTCTCACGCCTGCTCGCGGCGTGCATCGCGGTGCTGGAGGCCGCCGCCGAACTGCTCCGCGCCGAGTCGGACACGGCCGCGCCGGCCTCGACCCGGTTCCAGTCGATTCCGGTCCGGATCACCGCGGCACCCGCGCATCCGTGAAAGGCTGAGGGACGATGAGCACCTCCGGCAACGACCTCACCATCGGCATCGACATCGGCGGCACCAGCGTGCGCGCCGCGGTGGTCGACGCCCGCGGCGGGATGCTCGACACCCTCCGGGCCGCGACACCGCCGACCGCCGGGGCCCTGGAACACTGCCTGGACCGGCTGGTGGGGGAACTCCGCGACCGCTGGACGGTGCACGCGGTGGGACTGGCGATCGCCGGATTCCTGTCACCGGACTGCCAGACCGTGCGGTTCGCGCCCCATCTCGCGTGGCGGGAGGCCGCGGTGCCGGCCGAGATGTCCGAGCGGCTCGGCCTGCCGGTGTTCGCCGAGCACGACGGCAACTCCGCGGCCCTGGCCGAGCTGCACTTCGGCGCGGCCTCGCGGGGACACAACACCCTGGTGCTGGCCCTGGGCACGGGCATCGGCGCGGGCATGCTGATGGGCGGTGAGATCTATCGCGGAAGCTTCGGCGTCGCCCCCGAGTTCGGGCACCTCACCGTCGTTCCCGACGGACGGCCGTGCAGCTGCGGTAAGCGCGGATGCCTCGAAAGATATTGCAGCGGAACCGCACTGGTCGATACGGCCGTCGAGCTGATGGCCGAGACCGATGCCCGGCATTCGGTGCTGGCCGCCGATTCCGCCGCCGATCCCGGATCACTCACCGGACGCCGGGTGGCGGCCGCCGCCGCGGAGGGGGATCCGGTGGCGGTGGCGGCGTTCGCGAGTCTGGCGCGCTGGCTGGGGCAGGGGATGGCGATGATCGCCGACGTCTTCGACCCGGACATGATCGTGATCGCCGGCGGCCTCGGCATGGCCTCCGGGCTGTACCTGGATGAGGCGCGCGAACACTACGCGGGTCTGGTGACGGGGGCCGGTCACCGCCAGCTGGCCCGGATCCGGGCGACGCAGCTGGGGGAGGCCGCGGGTCTGATCGGCGCCGCCCAGGTGGCGCGTCTCGGACTCGCCGGACGGCAGGAGCCGGGCGCGCCGCTCGTGGCCGTCGCACAGTAGAGTGAGGGACCGAACTCGGGCCCGCTGATCGCGTCGGGCCGCGGATGCCGGAAGGAAGCGGGTCGGGAGTATGTGGTACTACCTGTTCAAGTACATCCTCATGGGACCGTGGCTGTGGCTGATGGGCCGCCCCAAGGTGGAGGGCCTGGAGAACATTCCGGACGACGGCGCCGCGCTCCTGGCGAGCAATCACCTCGCCGTCGTCGACAGCTTCTACCTCCCGCTGACGGTGCCCCGGCGGATCTTCTTCCTCGCCAAGTCGGAATACTTCACCGGCACCGGTCTCAAAGGCCGTTTCCAGCGCTGGTTCTTCTCCTCGTCGGGCCAGATCCCGATCGACCGGTCCGGAGCGACGGCCGCCGCGGGCGCCCTCCTCGCCGGTAAGCGGGTCCTGGAGTCCGGGCGACTGCTCTGCCTGTACCCGGAGGGCACCCGCTCGCCGGACGGCCGCCTGTACAAGGGCAAGACGGGCCTGGCCCGGATGGCGCTGGAGACCGGGGTCCCGGTGATCCCCGTCGCGATGATCGGCACCGACCGGATCAACCCGCCCGGCACCGTGCTGCCGCGCCCGACCCGGCTCACCATCCGCGTCGGCGAGCCGCTCGACTTCTCCCGCTACGAGGGGATGGCCGGGAACCGCTTCATCGAGCGGGCCGTGACCGACGAGATCATGTACGCCCTGATGCGGCTCTCCGGCCAGCAGTACGTGGACGTCTACGCGGCCAGCCTGAAGAACCCGAAGCCGCCGGCCGCCGCGTAGTCGTCCTCGTCACTCGAGCGCGCGAAAAGGCTTGACGCACAGCAGGATCAGGAACAGCAGGCCCCACAGCAGGTAGGCGTTGCCGACGACCTGCTGCCACCACGACCACACGGTGACGTCCTTCGGCAGCAGCTGGAACGGGCCGATCAGGAAGATCGGCACCCCGATCACGCCGAGCCCGCCGTAGCACCGAGCCGTCCAGCGTTCCCGGGTGTCGACGGCCAGCACGAAGCACGCCATGATCGCCGGGAGCGCCCACACCCAGTGGTGCGACCACGTGGTCGGGGCGACCATCAGCCCCCACAGGGCGACGAGGCAGGCGGCGAGCAGGGCGTTCACGTCGTCGCGCGCGGTCGCGCCCGGGGCGAACGCCGCCACCGGGCGGGTGCGCCACAGCGCCGTACCGGCCAGCGCCGTCACCACCAGCGCCGACAACACCCAGGCGGCCGGGGCGGCCGGATTCTCGGCGCCGAGGATCCGCAGCCACGCGGCGTTGAGGTTCTGGTTGATCGGCCCCTCCGGCACCCCGATCCGGCTGGTGTGGAAGACCGTGTCGGTCCAGTAGGTGCGCGAGTCGGCGGGCAGCCAGGCCGCGGCGATCGCGGCGGCCAGCACGAAGGCCGCCACCCCGGTCCAGAACGCCCGCCATCTCGCGGCGGCGGCGAACACGCCGAGGAAGACCAGCGGCGTCAACTTGATCGCCGAGGCGAGGCCGACGAGGGTGCCGCGCAGCACCGCCACCGGGCCGGTCGGGGCGCGTCCGTCGTCGTCCGTGGCACGGGCCCGGCCGACGGCGAACAGATCGATCACGATCATCGCCAGCAGGATGATGTTGATCTGGCCGAAGCCGAGCGTCATCCCGAAGGGGTTGGACCACACCGCGACCGCGGAGATCCACAGGGCGAGCACGGGCCGGCCGGCGGCAGCGCCGACGTGCAGCAGACGGAGGAAGATGGCCGTCACGTAGACCAGGCAGACGACGCTGAGCACCGAGATGAGAATCCCGCCGGCGGCGAGGGAGAGCGCGCCCAGCGGGGTGAACACCATGGCGGCGAACGGGGGATAGGTGAAGGGCAGCCAGATCCCGTCCTGGGTGAACGGCAGCGATCCGTCGGCGTACAGGCTGATGCCCTGGTGCCACAGCTGGCCGCCGAGCCGGTAGACGTCCAGGTCGAAGCGGCTCCGGGTGCCGTAGCTCGACGTGCCCGGAATACCGATGATCTGCAGGGTCGCCGAGGTGGCCAGCACCACGATCGCACTGACCCACGCGAACGGCCCGGGCCGCCACCGGCTCAGCCTGATCGCCGTCGTGCGGGCGTACGGAGACATGGCGTTAAAGGTACCGCCCGGCCGATCCGCGCGGTCGCCGTGTGGGCCCGCCGCCTCGCCACCGGGTGCGGCGGCGTGGATAATCGGTGCCCGTGCGCTACTTCTACGACTGCGAGTTCATCGAGGACGGCACCACGATCGAGCTCGTGTCCATCGGCGTCGTCGCCGAGGACGGTCGCGAGTTCTACGCCGTGTCCACCGAATTCGATCCCGGCCGAGCCGGGCCGTGGGTGCGGGCGAATGTGCTCGACAAGCTCCCGTCACCGGCCGACAAGGCCTGGCGCAGCCGCCGCCAGATCCGCGACGACCTGCTCGCCTTCCTGACCGCCGGACCGGGTGAGGTGGAGTTGTGGGCGTGGGTGGGCGCCTACGACCACGTGGTGCTGTGCCAGCTGTGGGGCGCCATGCCGGGGCTGCCGCGGGAGTTGCCGCGCTTCACGCGCGAGCTGCGCCAGCACTGGGAGGTGGCGGGCAGTCCGGAGCTTCCGGCCACCAGCCGCGACGCGCACAGCGCGCTCGTCGACGCCCGGCAGAACCTGCTGCGATGGAAGGCCATCGAGGCCGCACGCGGGTGAGTGGTTCGCCGGGTTCGGCGGGCACCGGATAAGTCCCGGCCTCCGGCGGGCCCGCGGCGACTCTCCGATACCCTGGACGCCGTGGTGAACTGGACCGTAGACGTACCGATCGACGAGCTCCCGGAGCTCCCCCCGCTGCCGGGGAAGTTGCAGGCCGAGTTCGAGGACATGCTGGCCCGGCCCGCGCTGCAGCAGCCGAGCTGGGCGCCCGACGAGGCGCGCAAGATGCGCACCGTGCTGGAGAGCGTGCCGCCGATCTGCATGCCGTCGGAGGTCGAGAATCTGCGCGCCCAGCTCGCCGAGGTCGCCGAGGGACGGGCCTTCCTGCTGCAGGGCGGCGACTGCGCCGAGACCTTCGCCGCCAACACCGAGCCGCACATCAAGGCCAACATCCGCACGCTGCTGCAGATGGCCGTGGTGCTCACCTACGGCGCCAGCACCCCGGTGGTGAAGGTGGCGCGCATCGCCGGCCAGTACGCCAAGCCGCGCTCGGCCAACACCGACTCGCTCGGGCTGCTCAGCTACCGCGGCGACATGGTCAACGGCCTCGACCCGAACGAGGACGCGCGCGTGCACGACCCGTCGCGCCTGGTGCGGGCGTACGCCAACGCCGCCGCCGCGATGAACCTGGTCCGCGCGCTCACCGGCAGTGAGGCGCGGCTGGCCCGCGTGCACGACTGGAATCGCGAGTTCGTCGCCGCGTCCCCGGCCGGTGCCCGCTACGAGGCGCTCGCCGCCGAGATCGACCGCGGATTGCGCTTCATGGACGCCTGCGGCGTCACCGACTCCAGCCTCGAGTCGGCGTCGATCTTCGCCTCGCACGAGGCGCTGGTGATGGACTACGAGCGCGCCATGCTGCGGCTGGCCGACGACCCGCGGGGCGGCGACGAGCCGGTCCTGTACGACCTGTCCGCGCACTTCCTCTGGATCGGCGAGCGGACCCGTCAGATCGACGGCGCCCACGTCGCGTTCGCCAAGCTGATCGCCAATCCGATCGGCATGAAGATCGGGCCCACCACCACCCCCGAGCAGGCCGTCGAGTACGTGGAGCTGCTCGACCCGGACAACAGTCCGGGCCGGCTCACGCTGGTCTCCCGGATGGGCAACGACAAGGTGCGCGAGGTGCTGCCGGGGATCGTCAAGGCCGTCGAGGAGACGGGCCATAAGGTGATCTGGCAGTGCGATCCCATGCACGGCAACACCCACACGGCGTCGAACGGTTTCAAGACCCGGCACTTCGATCGCGTCATCGATGAGGTCCAGGGCTTCTTCGAGGTGCATCGCGCGCTCGGCACCCACCCGGGCGGCATCCACATCGAGCTGACCGGCGAGGACGTCACCGAGTGCCTCGGCGGCGCCCAGGACATCTCCGATCTCGACCTGGAGAGCCGCTACGAGACGGCCTGCGATCCGCGTCTGAACACCCAGCAGTCGCTGGAACTGGCCTTCCTGGTCGCGGAGATGCTCCGCGGCTGACGCCGCTCCGGTCACGCCGGGAGCGCTGCGGCCTCGGCCGGCTCGCGTTCCGGCTCGGGTCCGGCGACGTGTCCGCGCGGAACGCCGCGCAGCGCGACGAAGCCGAGGACCGCGGCCGCGGCGGTCACCGCCACGGCGACCCAGACGGCGCTGTGCAGCCCGTCGACGAAGACGTCTTGTACGGTGACGGTCAGCGTCGTCACCGCGCCGGGCGGGGCGCGATGGGCCACCTCGACCCCGGCCATCACCGAACCGGCGGCGGTGTCGGTCGCCGCGTGCGGGACGCCGAGCGCGGCGAACCGGTCGGAGACGCCCGCGGCGTAGACCGAGGTGAGGACCGACCCGAGGACCGCGACGCCCAGTGCGCCGCCGATCTCCCGGGTGGTGTCGTTGACGGCCGAGCCCGCCCCGGCCTGTGCGGGGGTGAGCGCGTCCATGATCACCTGGGTGCATGGCCCGGAGATGAAGGCCAGGCCCACCGCCATCAGCGCCATCGACCAGACCACCAGCTGCCAGTAGCCGGAGGTCCGCGAGGCCGTCTCGACGAGGGCGAATCCGGCGGTCATGAACAGGGCCCCGGCGGTCGCGACCGATCGCGGGCCGAAGCGGTGGGCCAGCGCCATGGCGACCGGTGAGAAGACGGCCATCACGGCGGCGAACGGCAGGGTGCGGACGCCGGCGGCGAGCGGTCCGTAGCCCTGGACCGCCTGGAAGAACTGGGTGATCAGGAAGATGAAGCCGAACAGTGCGAAGAACGCGACGGCGATCATCGTGGCCGCCGTCGCGAAGTAGCGGTTGGCGAACAGCCGGACGTCCAGGATCGGATGGGTGACGCGGAGCTGGCGCATCACGAACCCGGCGAGGATCACGGCCGCCAGCACCAGACCGCCGATCGTGCGGGCGCTGGACCAGCCGTGATGGGGGCCTTCGATCAC
Source organism: Gordonia marina (assembly GCF_052036135.1). Classification (NCBI taxonomy): domain Bacteria; kingdom Bacillati; phylum Actinomycetota; class Actinomycetes; order Mycobacteriales; family Gordoniaceae; genus Gordonia; species Gordonia marina. The sequence goes on along the minus strand of NZ_JBPSDN010000046.1, from coordinate 3,071 downwards.
CGAGAAGGTCAGCAGTCCGAGGCCGGCGATGGACAGTGCCAGGCCGGGGACGTCGAACGGGTGAGCCGCTTCCGGCCGGGTGCCGGGCACCGTGAGCACGACCGCCGCGATCGCGAGGGCGCCGAACGGCAGATTGACCCAGAACACCGACGACCACGAGAAGTGTTCCAGCAGCCAGCCGCCGAGCACCGGGCCGATCGCGACCGCGATGCCGGACACCGCGGCCCAGATGCCGACGGCGACGGCCCGCTGCCGCCCCGGGAGGAACGTGGCCGTGATGATCGCGAGCGTGGCCGGGAAGACCAGGGCGGCGAAGACTCCGAGCAGCCCGCGGGTGGCGATCAGCTGGCCGAGTGAGCCCGCCGACGCGGCGAGAGCCGACGCCGCGGTGAATCCGGCGATGCCGATCAGCAGGGTGCGACGGTGCCCGAACCGGTCGCCGAGGTAGCCGCCGGTCAGCAGCAGTCCGGCGAAGACCAGCGTGTACATGTCGACGATCCATTGCAGTCCGGAGATCCCGGCGTGCAGGTCGCGGCCCAGTGTGGGCAGGGCGACGTTGACGATCGTGTTGTCGATCATCACCAGTAGTTCGGCGAAGCACAGGGCGCCGAGCGTCCACCAGCGGTTTCTCATCGATCTCGCCTCTCTTGTTTTAGAACACCGTTCTTTTGTTGTGTAACAATGTTCTATTAAAGAAGAACACCGTTCCAGTAGGCTTGTCAACATGTCATCGGAGACTCCTCGTAGCCGGACGTCGGCGGGCGATGTCCGCCCGCTGCTGGTCGCCGCCGGCCGGCGCATCCTCGAGCGGGACGGGGCGGCCGGGCTCACCGTGCGGGCCGTCGCGAAGGAGGCCGGTGTCGCGCCGATGGGGGTCTACAACCACTTCGACGGCAAGGAGGGGCTGCTCGACGCGGTGGTCACGGACGGGTTCGCCGAATTCGGTGCCGCCATCGCCACCACCGACGCCGAGGCCGCGGCGCGGCTGGTCGCCAGCGGCGTCGCCTATCGCGATTTCGCGCTGGCGAACCCGGTGCTCTACTCGCTGATGTTCTCCACGACCTGCGAGGCCGAAGGCAGGACGGTGGCGCGGGCATTCGACAATCTGGTGGACATCGTGCGGTACGCGCAGGTCGGCGGCGTGATCCGGGCCGGTGACCCGGTCGAGATCGCGGTGCAGGTGTGGTCGTGCGCGCACGGCGCAGTCTCGCTGGAACTGGCCGGCGCCGAGCCCGCGCTGTCGCGGGCGGGCGCGGAATCGGGCGCGGAGGCCTTCGCCGACCACGGCGCGAAGAATTACGAGAACGTGCTGGCCCTGATCGTGCGGGGCCTGGCTCCGTAGGTCTGGATCGAGACCGCCCGTTCTGGCCGACCGCTCCGGTCAGAACGGTGGTGGTCCGGCGGCTTCGGCGGCGCGTGCGCGTTCTCGGCGCAGGCGGGCGCGTTCGGTGCGGCGCCAGGCGTGTTTGTAGGCGGTGGCCGCCCGCAGACCGCCCCTGGGTGCGTATCCGCCCTCGTTCCCGGGGCCTGCCGGTACGTGTGGGCCGGGTTCGGGTGGTGCTTGGGGCTGGTGGGCACACCTCACCCCGGTGAGCTGGGGGAACAGCCACTGGTTCGGTGCGCGGGTCTCGAACGTCATGCCGTGGACGGTGATCGCGGTCCAGACGGTGCCGTCGTCGTCGATCCACTGCTCATCGACCCACCCGTCTGCGGGGTTCGACGCGCCGAGGTGGGTTTTCAGGAGGTGATGACGCTGACATTTGGGGTTGACATTGCACAAACAGGTCGGGCCGCCCGAGGCCGGGCACACCTGGTCGTATTCCTCGCAGTGATCCAACTCGCAGCGCCACGCCGGCTGGTGGCAGCCCGGGATCGTGCACGTGCCGAACAGGGCGCGGACCAGGACGTCCAGGGCCGCGGTGGGCCGGTAGGGGTCGCCGGGCTGGGCGGTGTCGGTGAGAAACACCGGCGGCACGCGGCCGTTGTTGGCCCGTTGAGCCGTCGGGTCGTGAGCTGCGACGTCCGGCGGCACGGGACCGTTGTTCGCCCGTAGAGCCGTCGAGTCGTGAGCCGAGACGTCCGGCGGCACGGAGCCGTTGGTAGCCCGTTGAGCCGTCGAGTCGTGAGCCGAGACGTCCGGCGGCGCGGAGCCGTTGGTAGCCCGTTGAGCCGTCGAGGCGCTAGCCGAGACGTGTCGAAACGCCCTGCTCGCAGGAAGTTCAACGGCCTGTTCATCAGTGTCATGACGTGCCGGGCCGCCGCCGTCGGAAACTGCCCGGTCAGCCTCATCGCGACCGTGGTCGTCTGGTGGCCGGATCTCGGCCGCCGGACCGGGGCCGCCAGCTGCCTCGGTGTCCGCGCCGTGCTGGGCCGGGTTGTCGCCGGTCGCCGCGGACTGGGCCTTCGTGTCGAGACCTCGACCAGCATGGAGTCCACTCGATCGGTGGGAAGACGCGTCAGGCCCCGCTGCCGTTGCCCTTGCCCTTGCCGTTGCTGTTGCCGCCGAGTGTGGGGTCAGGAGTTTGTCCAGGTCGAGGTCCCGCACCAGTGCGTCGGGGCGGCGGGCGAGGTCGCGGGCATGGTCGGCGCTGATCGGCCCGTGCCCATCGAGGAACCCGGGCTGATCGTCCTGCCCGGTCAGGGTGGACTTGCGGCACACCGCGTGCACGATGATCCGCGCCTGCCGCTCAGAAATCTCTTCGTCAGTCAGGGTCGCGGTGCAGGTGGTCTTGTCCGGGCAGGCACAGGTGAACGGTAATCCCCGCAGACGCGCGATCGCCGCCGCCGACCGCCGCGCCCCCATGGTGCGGGGGTCATTCAGGCAGACCCCGGCGACCATCGCCTCCACCGCCTCATAGGCCAGGCGAGTCTCCTCGGCGTCAGCGGTGACATGAATCCCGCCCAGCCCTTCCGCGTAGTCGCGCCGGGTGACATTCTTCCGGCGCTGCGCCTTCTCGTGTCGTTTCCGGCTCGCCTCGGCGTCATGGGTGGTGACGATCCGGTCGGCGATCTGCCCGGCCGCCTTCACCGAGACATGCCCCGCCCGAGCCAGGGCCGTGGCGAGGTCGTCA
>NZ_JBPSDN010000045.1:0-29526 GCF_052036135.1 Gordonia marina | reverse complement strand
TGCCGGGGGCGGCCCACCGGGTGAACATGACCTCGAACTCGGCCCGCAACTGCGGCGTCAGGCGGGCCTGGACCGCCGACATCAACTGCCGGTCCTGCGCGGAGAGCCGGAACTTGGCCTGCCGCTGGCGGTCAGCATCGTCGGCGAGGGTGCCGTCGGGGTCGAGGTGAGCCAGGATCCGGTTCCCGACGATGGTGACCCCGGCCGGGTTCAGGGTGCGGGCCGCCGCGGCCAATAGTTCCTCGGCCCGCGCCCGCTGCTCCGGGTCGACCGAGGCGGGGATCTTGTCCATCACCTCGTCGATCGCCCACACATGTCCGTCCCCGATCGCCCCGTCGGCGACCGCGGCCGCGGTCGCCGGATACTTCGGCGCCAGACGCTCGCCGGTCATCGCGGTGAACCGGCCGACCGAGGCCGCGGTCACCCGGCGGCGCCGGGATTCGGCTTCCCCGATCCGCAGTCCGTGGGCGAGCAACTGGTGCAGCGTGGTGTAGCCGGCCCGCTGATAGGCGCCCCGATCGGAGATCTCCACCAACAGCGCCGCATCCACACCGACACCCTTACGGCGCGCCTCCTCCCGGGATTCCAGCAGAGCGAGAAGACCATCCTCCGACAGCGCGGCCAGCGGTGCATCACTCAGCCGCTGCTCGGCGGCGCCGATCACCGCCACCAACTCCGCAGGCGTCAACTCCGGCAGCAGGGCGTCGGCGTCGAACGCGTCGTCGCACATCGCGGACCCCTTTCGCTGCCGGCGGATAGTCCTTCCCCTACCCCCAGGATACGCCCGACGTGATGTTTAGACAACAGATCACTAGAACTTATTTTCGAGTACGCTGTCGTATCGATTCCCGGACTGTTATGTCGCAGGTGCGCCGGCCGGCGGCCCGTCGGTCCACCCAACCACAGTCGAACATCACTGACCGGCATCACAGTCCCCGCCCCCGCTGCGACACCGGGAGATCAGGGAGCGATACTCCCCGAATCGATCAGGATCGCCGCAAGCTTCAGCGCGATGGTGCGGCAGTCGGGACAGCGAGGGGAAACACCGGCCGCGATCTCCACGGTGGCTTTGTCGCCGCCCACCGGCATCAGCGCAATCCAGAACGTCTGCTCGATGCCGCGCGGCTTGACGGTCTCACTCTGCAGGTAGGCCCGGCGCCCGGAAATCGGGTGGGGTTCGGTGTGCCATCGGGTCTCCGACACGTGCGACTGCGGTGCGGACGACTCGGGTGTCCGTGTCTGCCGGTCCAGAGCCTGCAATCCCCGGCTGACGCTGACCGCGACCAAGACATCCTGGGTGCGCCAGTCGCACGTCCATTCCACCGACCTGGTCGGGTACCGCTGCCACTCGGTGTCGTACAAGCCGACCGCGGCGAGGTCTTCCTCGGTCAGCACCGAGCACGGATCTTGCGTCCACCGATCCCACCAGGCGGTGAACGCGGCATCGCCGGTCGGTATCGGGAGCGTCGAGCTGGTCGTCACCGAGTCGCCCGTGGTCGACCGGACCGTCGACGACTCGGGAGCGACAGGCCCGGACGACGACGAGCAGCCCGTCGCGGCAACCGCCACGATTCCGGCGGCGATCAGCGCACCGAGACCCCGATCGATCACGCGCATGCTACTCCTCCGTCGCCGCGGCGACGACCCACGGCACCACGAACAGCGCGACCGCCAGTGCAAGCGACACGTAGTACGCCCAGCCCATGTGCATCGACACTCCGTCCGGAAGGTGCTTCGTGTTGAGCCACACCGACCGGCCGAGCCAAGTGAACAGGACGGCGAGCAGCACGATGACCGCACCGGACGAGGCCACTCCCGCCGAATCGTCCGCGACCGGGCGATTCCACGCACGGAGTGCGGTGATCACGAGTAACACCGCCAGCGAGATCGCCCAGCCCGGGCTTCCCGAAAGCTCGCCCACCTGCATGGACACCCCCTCGGCCCGCCTCGACAACGTAATGGTGAACAACGACGTCTCGTCCGCCTTCACCACCACCCACGGCGCCGCGAACGCCAGAATCCCGATCACCGCCATGATCACCGTCGCCACCGCGGCGGGCGCCCGGGAGGTGTTGGGCACGGACGGCTCAGGTCCGGGCGCCTCCGCTCGCCGATTCGCGAGTGCCCGCTTCAGCGTCGCCGGAACGTTCGACGGCGACATCGCCGGACGGGACGGGGACCCGCCGGCGCCCGGCGCCGGCCGCCATCCTCCGGGCGGTTCGCTGGGGCGCTGCGGTCCGGTCACGACGGAGCCGCCGTCGGGTACACGGCGACCAGCGTGCGGTCGTCGTCGAACCGCTCCCGTGAGAAGTCCAGCGCGTGCGCGAGGTGTATCGGGGTCGGCGGCCCGTGGCCGAGCACATCCCGAAAGAGGTCACCGACCACACCCTCCCCACTGCCCAGTGGATCGCCGAAACCATCTGTCCCGACCAGCAGCGCCTCGCCGGGCCAGACGGTCAGCTCGAGCGGTTCGACATCGCCGAGCATCGTCGGCAGCGCACTGGTCGCATGACTGATCAGACCGTCCGACGACGTCTTCCCGGCACCCAGTCGCGTGAAGGTCCCGTGGTCGAAGATCCAGCAGCCCGAATCGCCGATACTGACCGCGCGGCCCCACAGCTCACCGGCATCGCCGTCGGTCGCCTCCAGCACCGCAACCACCAGCGTGGTCGCGAACGCCGCCGCTGCCGCCGGATCAGGCTCGACCAGACCGAGGACCTGCGCCGCCGTCTCCACGAGTCCGTAGTTGGCGTGCTCGAGCAGCTTCCGGAAGTCCAACTCCCACAGGGGAACCGACCGATGCTGATCCAGCCAGAAGGCGGCGTAGCGGCACACCGCCGCCGCTCCGACATGTGCATACTCCGCCGCGGACACCCCATCCGCGACGCACACCGCGACCCGCCCGGAATCTTCGACCAGCACCATCTCGTCTTGCCTCGGCGCCCCGTTGAAGCGATGCAGATGACCCCGCATCGTCACCCCGCAGACCGCCATCGAGTCGGTGTCCCACCCGTCTATCACGGTGTCGGCGCGATAGGGCGTGCGCCGATACGACGCCGATGTCGGGATGGTCTTCACTCCGGGCGACGGTTCTCCCACCACCATCCGCCGGCGTGAGTCGAACCGCGAAGTCGCACTCTCGACGTCACCGGCCATCGACGCGGTATCGAATACCGGCTCAGGTATCGGCGGCGCGCTTTCGTAAGCGAGCGGCGGCGGAGAAGCCGGGCCGTGTGGCACCGGCTGAGTCGTATCCTTGCCACCTCCAAGCCAAGACGGCCTGCCCATCGCCTACAGCACGTCCATGTCGAGCGAGATGAAGTTCGCCGGCTTCTCGATCTCCAGTTTGTTCTGCCCAGCGGCCACGTTCTGCCCAGACTGGATGATCGACTGTGTCAGCGAACCGAAGAACTCCACCAACGCGTCGGCCACGCTCACCCCGTCGCGCACCAGAAACGCGTACTTCGGCTCGGTGGCCACCGCACGAACCACGTCGGCGTCGGCGTCACCCATTCCGAAGGCCAGCAGATTAGGCCGTTCCCGGATGGAGAGCAATTGTTCGCGCGCGGGCTGCCAGCGGCCGTCGTCGGTCGGCAGCCCGTCGGTGAGGAAGTAGACCGCGGGCCGCGTCACCGAGAAGCCTTGCGCCTTCAGCTGTTGGACGTCGTACGGGATCTGCGCAGCGAGCAGATCGAACGCGGAGGCATACTCGGTAGTCGCCTCGGCAGCCAACGCCGGAAGCTGCGTGACCTCCCGCAGGTCGGTGGGCGGCAGATAGACCCGCGCCTGGTTGTTGAAGCCCAAGATCGCCAGCCGCACCTTCGATGTGGCGAACGACTGCTCATGCAGCGCACCCAGCAGGTCGTCGAGCGCCGCGTTCAGGCCGTTCATGTGCGGATCCATCGACCCGCTCTCATCGGCGACGAGATAGAACGGCAGAACCGTTCCGAGCGATTCGGTCATGTGCTTCTCCCCAGTCTGCGGCGGCGTTGCCCCACCATGTCCCACACACCATAATGTGCATCACTTCGCTATGCTGACGACAGACGCGCATCCGGCAATCACCGGAAACACTAGGAGGGGGAGGCATCCGTGGTCGGTCCTGTGCAGCCGGTGGAACCCGCCGGAGGTTGGCGGACACCCGGCAGCACACCGGCAACCGTCAGCCCGCGCCGCCGCGCACCGCTTCCCCGGACCACCACGCCCGGCACCGTCGCCCGGCCGATGGATTACACGCCGACGCTGCAGGCGCCCGTCGCCCCACCGCAGCCGCCTGCGCCGACAGCTTCCCCGCAGACCACGGCTCCGGCGTCGGCCGGAGAGTCGCACCTGCTGCTACCGATGTTCGCGTGCCTCTGCTTCCTGCCCGCCGGGATCTGGTCGCTGATCGACGCGCGGCAGGCGCAGCGATACGCCGCGGCCGGGCACGACGATGCGGCGGTCCGCTGCGTCCAGAGCTCGCGCACAGTCGCGCTCACCGGGATCGGTCTCGGCCTCGCCGTGGCCGTCGTCGTGCTGATCCTCGCGCTCAACGGGTGAGACGTCACCCTCCGCCGCCACCGACGAATCCGGACACATGACGAACAGCATCCCCAGCAGTACCCCGATCGATCGTGACCGCCTCGGCGTCGTCGAACCGCCGCTCGGCAGCGGTGGACAGGGCAAGGTCTACCGTATCGCCGCCACCTTCGACGGCCGGGCACTGGTCTACAAGGAGTACAGCGCGGCAGCGCGCACCGAACTCGATCGGGCGGCCCTCAACGCACTGATCGCTTACCTGACCGATGCCGACCCTACCCGCCGCGCGGCCCTGCTGGCGACCTTCGCCTGGCCGATCGCGCCGGTGACCTCCGGCGGCGCCACGGTCGGTTTCGTGATGCCTGCCGCCCCGCACGTCTTCACGTCGGAGCGATCGCGCGGCCCGGCCGGCGCCCGCCGTCTCAACGAGATCCAACATCTGCTCAACGCGCCCGCGTTCGTCGCCCGCCTCGGCTTCCGCCTCAGCCGCCGCACCCAGATCGAGGTGCTGATCTCCGTCGCGACGGCGCTCCGCACCCTGCACGACGCCGGCTTCGCTTTCGGCGACCTCTCCCCTCGCAACCTCCTGTTCGATCCGGACGGCAGCGAGATCTTCGTCCTCGACTGCGATGCGATCACCCGTCCCGGGCTCCGCGTCCTGCCGCAGGCGGAGACGCCCGGCTGGCACCTCCCGGCCGGGGAACTCACCGGCACCGCAGCCGGCGACGACTACAAGTTCGGCCTGCTGGTCCTCCGCCTCCTCGCCGGCGACCAGCACACCACCAGCCCCGCCGCGCTCCCGAGCGAGTTCACGGCGCTGCGTCCACTGCTGATCCGGAGCCTGACGGATGCTCCGGCCGAACGTCCGTCGGCCGCGACGTGGATCAGCGTGCTGCGCGACGTGCTGCCCGGTGCCCCGACCGCCACGCTCACCCCGACCATCAGCTCGCCGACCGTGCCATTGACCTCCACTCCGCCGAGTGCCGCGGCATCGAATGTCCCGGCGACGACCCGCACCGCGACGGCCCCGGCACCGCCAGGAGTGAAGCCTCGATCCAAGGCCGGTCTCCTGTGGATCGCAGGCGCCGCCGCACTCCTCGTCCTCGCAATCGTGGGAGCGCATGCGGCCTCTAAGTCGAGCCACTCTGCGACGACTCCGTCCAATACGCCAGCGGCCTCTGGAGAATCGACCTCGTCCGTCCCGACCACCCCGCGGGCCGCTGCCGAGGTACCCGACGACGACATTTCCCTCACCTGTGGCACCACTCCGTTCCAGTACACGCCCGACGCTTCGACCACATTGCCGGTCACCATGCACATCCGGGTCCTCAAACCCGGTATGACGAATTTCGCGCAGCAGCCGATGTCGTGCAACCTCGCGAAAGCCGTCGTCGACGCCTTCAACGATCCTGGCGAGTGCGCAACGGACTCCGTGTTGTCCTCATGGTGCGCACGACGCAAGGAGGGGCAGCCCCTCAGTTTCTCCGACGACGACGGAGGAAGGGCCATCGTCCTCGATCCCGAGACACGGGACACCCTTTCTGCCATCTGCAGCGACCAGTCCTCGGCATATCCGTCGGGCGGCCCAGAAATCTCCGTAGACTGCGTCATTTTTCGTCGTCGACCTGGCAGTCCGGAATTCACGACCACCCACGAGACCTTCTGGCTCTACTACTAACGATCAACTGCCGCGATGCGCACCGGGGCCGCACGCAGACTGAACTGCACACGGCCCCGGGCGGGAACGATCGGCGGCTACGAACCGGTCGCCGACCCGAGAAGCTGCGGGATCACGCTGGTGAACTGGCTCAGCACACCGGTCAGGGCGTCACCGGTCAGCGGTGAACCGGACTGGTCGTTGAGCGACGGCGCGGTGGCCGGATCGGTCGGGGTCTTCTCGTTGACGCCGATCGCGATCTTCGGGTTCTTGGCCGGGTCGAGCCACTTGAGGATCTTGACCATCGACTCCTTGTCGATGGCGACGCAACCCCAGGTGGGCTCGCTGCCGACGTGCAGGAAGATCGCCGACGCCTTGCCCGGCGTGTTGGCCGGGTTGTGCACGATCTGCACGGCGTAGTCGTAGGCCGGGCCCATGTCGTACAGGTTCTCGCTGTCGGCGCCCGGGCTCTGCGACTGGCGGACCATCCGGTTGTAGGTGGGCGACTTCATGTTCGCGTCCCACCAGTCCTGGTCGTCGACCTTCTTGTACGGCATCTTGGTGCCCGGATTGTCCTGGCGGCCGAAGGCCTGGCCCAGCGCGAAGGTGCCCTCGGGGGTCCGGTGGACGTTGTCCTCCGGCGCACCGATGCCCTTGTCACCGACGTACGCGTCGACCGGACCGATCACCGGCTCCCACTGGCCGTTCGCGTTCTTCTCGAACGCCGTCAGCGTGCCCTTGGTGGCCGACGCCTCCGGCACCGACACGACGATCATCTGGCTGGTGTCCCCGGCCGGTGTGGTCGGGCTCCCGGCACCGGGCAGGAACGACTTGAGCAGGTTCTCGATCATCGTCTGCACGTCCGGGGTCGCCGGCGCCGCGGGCGCCGTCGGCGCGGCATTGGCCGTTCCGGGCGCGACGACGAGGGCGACCACCACGGCCATCCCGAGTAGTCCCAACTGCCACATACGACTCATCAGCAACTTCAGCACCACCCCAGTGTGCCAAGGAATCCGGCCCCGTGCCACCCTGGGAGATCATCGTCACCGGACCGCAACCCGGCGAAGACGCACTACCGTGGAGCCATGACGACGCCGCAACCCCGCTGGATCACCGACACCAAGCCCGGCCACAGCCAGTGGTACGTCGACCGTTTCCGCAAGATGGCGGCCGACGGCGACGACCTGGCCGGAGAGGCGCGCTTCCTCGACGCGATGGTCCCCCGGCACTCACGCATCCTGGACGCCGGCTGCGGGCCGGGCCGCGTCGGCGCCCACCTGTACGCGGCGGGACACGATGTGGTCGGCGTCGACGTCGACCCGGTCCTGATCGCCGCGGCCGAGGAGGACCACCCCGGACCGACCTGGCTGGTCGACGACCTCGCCCGCCTCGACCTCCCGGCCCGCGGCCTCCCCGAGAAGTTCGATGCCATCGTCTGTGCGGGCAACGTCCTGATCTTCGTGGCACCCGGCACCGAGGCTCAGGTCCTGCGACGCCTCGGCGCGCACCTCAACGACGACGCGCCGCTGGTGGTCGGCTTCCACACCGATCGCCATCTGACCCTCGACGCCTTCGACGCGGCCGTGGCCGAGGCCGGACTCCGCCTCGATCTCCGCCTGGCGTCCTGGGACATCCGCCCGTGGACCCCGGAGTCGGACTGGGCCGTGTCGATCCTGCGCCGCACCTGACGTACCGGGCCCGTGTCTGATCCCAACGCTACGGTGCCCGCATGATCTATCACCTCGAGCGCCGTCCGTTCGCCACCGACAGCGCACTGCCGGACATCGACTTGGACGTGCCGGAGACTCGGCTCGCCACCGCCATCGTCGACGTGCTCGCCGACTTCGGGACGAGCACCGACGAGGACGACCAGGAATACCTGATCCTGCGCCAGGCCGACAACGGTGCCCGCCGGATCGGCCGATGGAATGTCGACACCGTCCAGGCCGCCGGCTCGGGTGGCGAGTTCGTCCTCGAATTCCTCATCGTGGATGAGTCCGGCGACCCTTACTCGCGGCGGGCCATGCGCCTGGTCCGCCCGGACACCCCCGACTACGACCCGGAGAACCCCGACCTCTTTGACCGACACGCCGTCGCCTGCCTGCTGAGCTGTTTCGCGCAGGCGCGCGACCTGAGCGACCGGTATCAGATCGTGCAGTCGTGGCCCGTCGATGACTGAACGGGCCTGCTGTTCGGTGGTTGCCCAGCGACCACCGAACAGCAGGCCTGCCCCGCCGCGGGCGACCGTCAGCCCTGTCCGGGTGCGAACTCCTCCAGCATGTCGGTCACCAGCGCCGCGATCGGCGAGCGCTCGCTGCGCGTGAGGGTCACATGCGCGAACAGCGGGTGGCCCTTCAGCTTCTCGATCACCGCGGCCACTCCGTCGTGCCGCCCGACCCGCAGGTTGTCGCGCTGAGCCACGTCGTGCGTGAGGACCACGCGCGACCCGGCACCCAGCCGGGACAGTACGGTCAGCAGCACATTGCGTTCCAGGGACTGCGCCTCGTCGACGATCACGAACGAGTCGTGCAGGGAGCGACCGCGGATATGGGTCAGCGGCAACACTTCCAGCATGCCGCGGGAGAGCACCTCGTCGATCACCTCCGTGGACACCAGCCCTTCGAGGGTGTCGAAGACGGCCTGCGCCCACGGGCCCATCTTCTCGTCGGCGCCACCGGGCAGGTAGCCGAGTTGCTGGCCGCCGACCGCGTAGAGCGGCCGGAAGACGACCACCTTGCGCTGGGTGCGCCGCTCCAGCACCGCCTCGAGCCCGGCGCACAGCGCGAGCGCCGACTTCCCGGTGCCGGCCTTGCCGCCGAGCGAGACGATGCCGACCGACTCGTCGAGCAGCAGGTCCAGCGCGACGCGCTGCTCGGCGGACCGGCCACGCAGCCCGAACGCCTCGCGGTCGCCGCGGACCAGCTGGACCTGCTTGGTCTCGGTGACGCGGCCGAGCGCCGACGATGTCGCGCCGACCAGCTTGACGCCGGTGTGGCAGGGCAGGTCACGGCCGCCGTCCAGATCGATGATCCCCTCGTCGAACAGGTCGTCGACATCGGAGTCGAGCACGTCGAGCTCGTCCATCCCGGTCCAGCCCGAGACCACGACGTCCTGCGCGTGGTACTCATCGGCGGCCAGGCCGACGGCGCCCGCCTTCACCCGCAGCGGCGTGTCCTTGGTGACCAGTACCACCTCGCGGCCCTCGGCACGCAGGTTGAGTGCGCACGCCAGGATCCGCGAGTCGTTCGAGTCGTTCCGGAAGCCGGCCGGCAGCACCGACGGATCGGTGTGGTTCAGTTCCACCTGCAACGACCCGCCGCAGTCCCCCACCGGCAGCGGCTGATCGAGGCGCCCGTGCTCGATCCGCAGATCGTCGAGCAGCCGCAGTGCGGTGCGCGCGAACCAGCCGAGTTCGCTGTGATGGCGTTTGCCCTCGAGTTCGCTGATCACCACCAGCGGGAGGACGACGTCGTGCTCGTCGAAGCGGGTCACCGCCCACGGATCGGAGAGCAGGACGGAGGTGTCGAGGACGTAGGTGCGTGCGGTCACGGCGGACTCCCGGTTCCCGTGCGGCTCCCGCGCGGGCGAGATCTAGTGGCCGGCAGGCTCGACGAGAGCCGGGGCCGGCTCCCTCGTGACCCAAAGGTCGTTCACGAATCGAACCTCCCGGACGAACCGCTTCCCCACGGCCCGTCACCGCTGACGCTACGCCCGGCGCAGGTGACGGCCAGGGAGCACCAGACAGCGTGTCGGTGAACGTCGTGTAACGGGACTATGCCGCCGGTGCGGCCGCCAGCAGCGGCACCGTCGTCCACGAGGGATCGATCCTGACCGGCCGCAGCGGTTGCTTCACACCGGGCTTGGCGACCTCTTCGAGCGGCTGCGCGGGCCTGCGCGCGTAAGCCAGGCCGACCGTGGCCGGGTCGACCATCGGTGCCGCGGTCAGGATCGGCCGGCCACCGAGGGGACGCTGCAATTCACGGGTGACGGCCGAGGGCTTCTCGTCGTCACACATGGGCCTCAGCGCACGCGGCTCCGCCGGGTCATCGGACCAGTGGACCGAGAAGTCGATGACCGAGCGCGTCACCTGAACCACGATCGCGTTGGTGTGCTCGTAGACGCCCACCCCGGTGGTACAGCTCGCCAGATAGGACGCCTCGCCTTCGAGGACGACGAACTGCAACGTCAACTCGCTCGGGTAGCGATAGCCGACGATCGTCCCGGGACCGAGATCCTCCTGGCGCGGGGACGGGTCGGCGGACGGCAGGGTCACCGAGGTTCCCGACCGCGACCGCTCGGGCTCTCCGGAGTGGCGGCTCGCCGTGTACAGCATGATCCCGCCGAGTATGAGCATCACCAACGTCAACACGCCGCCGAGGCGGGACAGCGCGTACGCCGCGTCGCTCGGCTCGTTGGCCTCGGGATTCTTGTACTTCCACGCCTCCGACGCGCGCCACGCCCCCTTGGGATCGAAGATCGCCCAGAGCAACAGCGGCACGAGGATGAGGAAGAGGAGAATGACGAAACCCATGCCCGTTGGACGGGCATGGGTTTCGGAAATGTTCTCTTCGGCGGAACCGCCGGGCGGTCAGGCCTTCGCGGCGAGCGCCAGGATGCGCTGTCGCGCGGCCTCCGCGGTCTCGCTGAGTTCCTGCACGCTGTCGAGCTTGAGCTCATCGACCAGCTTCGCGGCGATCGCCGCATCGGTCTGCTCGGTCTCGAAGTCGGCGAACAGCGCGCGCTGGGCGTCGTAGTCGGCGACGTCGGAGCCGATGTGCTCGATCTCCGCGAGCGCCTTGTCGACGGCCAGCACGGTGGCCTCCTGGTCGGCGACCATGCCGGCCATCAGGAACGCCTGGAAGGTCGACGCCTGCACAGCATCGTCGACGGCGATCTTCTCCAGGATCGTCACCAGCTGCGGGTCCTCGGCGCGCTCGGCGAGCCGGCCGATGAACTGGACGCACTGGTTCTCGTGCACGGCCAGCAGGGCGAGCGCGTTCATCGGCCCGACCTGGGCGACGGCCTCCGGGTTCTGCTTCCACCCGGCGACGACGTGGATGCGGCGCCGGTTCTCGGCGTCCACCGGATCCATGGCGCGAGTCACGACCAGGTAGTCGCGCAGCGCGATGGCGTGCCGGTTGTCCTCGGCGGTCCAGACGCCGACCAGCTGGCGCCAGTCGGAGAACGCCGGGAAATGGATGGCCAGCACGCGGTGGAACGACGGCAGGTTGTCCTTGGTCAGCAGCAGCGCCAGCAGCGGCGCGGCGGTCGCCGGATCGAGGCTCGCCTGGTCCGGCTCGAAGTCCTCACCGCCGAGGAAGCGGAAGTTACGGCCCCGGCTCCACGGCACCCAGTCGTGGGGCTCCCAGGCGGCCGCACCGAGCTGGTGCTCCTCGGCGATCTCCGGGAGCGCCTTCTCGAGCGCGTTGATCAGTTCTTCGTCGTCCAGTACAGCCACGGGGTCCACCTTAATCGACGGTCAGCGTCCGCTCATCATTCCCCAGTCCTCGAGTCCCTCGTACAGGGGGACGTCGAGGGCCAGTTTGGCGACCCGCGAGCGCAGAGCGACCACATCGGCGTTCTTGCCCGCCGCGAGCGCGGTGGCGATGATGTCGGCCACCTCGGCGAACTCGGTCTCACCGAATCCGCGGGTGGCCAGCGCCGGGGTGCCGATGCGCAGGCCGGACGGGGTCATCGGCGGGCGCGGATCGAACGGGACCGCGTTGCGGTTGACGGTGATGCCGATCTCGTGAAGCAGATCCTCACCCTGCTGACCGTCGATATCGGAGTTGCGCAGATCCACCAGCACCAGGTGCACGTCGGTGCCGCCGGTCAGCGGGGTGATGCCGGCATCGGCGACGTCCTTCGCGGTCAGGCGCTCGGCCAGCGCCTGCGCGCCTGCGACGGTGCGGCGCTGGCGCTCGGCGAACTCCTCGCTCGCGGCGATCTTCAGCGCGGCGGCCTTGGCGGCGATCACATGCATCAGCGGGCCGCCCTGCTGGCCGGGGAAGACCGACGAGTTCAGCTTCTTGGCCCACTCCTGCTTCGCCAGGATCAGACCCGAGCGCGGGCCGCCGAGGGTCTTGTGGACGGTGGTCGAGACGACGTCGGCGTACTCGACGGGATTCGGGTGCAGACCGGCGGCGACCAGACCGGCGAAGTGCGCCATGTCGACCCACAGGTGCGCGCCGACCTCGTCGGCGATCTCCCGGAAGGCCTTGAAGTCGAGGGTGCGCGGGTAGGCCGACCAGCCGGCGACGATGACTTTCGGCTTGGTGTCGAGGGCGATCTTGCGCACCTCGTCCATGTCGATGCGGTGGTCTTCCTTGCTGACCCCGTAGAAGGCGTTCTCGTACAGCTTGCCGGAGAAGTTGAGCCGCATGCCGTGCGTCAGGTGACCGCCGTGCGCCAGGTCCAGGCCGAGGAGGGTCTCGCCCGGCTCCATCAGCGACATCAGCACCGCCGCGTTGGCCTGTGCACCCGAGTGCGGCTGCACGTTGGCGAAATCGGCCCCGAACAGCGCCTTCGCCCGGTCGCGCGCGATGTCCTCGACGACGTCGACGTACTCGCAGCCGCCGTAGTAGCGGCGGCCCGGGTAGCCCTCGGCGTACTTGTTGGTCAGCACGCTGCCCTGCGCCTGCAGCACGGACCGCGGCACGAAGTTCTCCGAGGCGATCATCTCGAGGGTGTCGCGCTGCCGCGCGAGTTCGCCGTTCATCGCGGCGGCGAGGTCCGGGTCGAGCTCGGCCAGGGACTGCGTAAACAGGGTCATGCGCGCTATTTTAGGCAGCCAGCTCGGCCCGCAGCCGGGCCGGGGTCAGCGGCTCGTCGAGCAGGCGGCCGAAACGGTCGATCCGGCGATCCCCGGCCGCCTCACCGGCGTCGAGCCAGCGGCCGAGCAGCTCGTAGCCCTCGACGTACGTGGAGATGTAGGCCCGCCACAGCGGCGAGGTGAGGAAGCGCAGCATCTGCCGGGCGCGTTCCGGGGGCGCCAGCAGCCACCGCTGCAGGAACTCGGCGACGTCGTCGGGGTCGGTGTGCGCGTCGTGCAGGGCCAGCGCCGCATCCTGGCGGACGTGCAGCAGGCCGGCCGTCGCCGCGGCAAGCGCGCGGGACTTCTCGGCGTCGAAGCGCAGCCCGAAATCGGCGTAGATCTCCGCCGCCCACGACGGCCAGTCGTTCCCCTTCGCGGCCGCCAGCGCGTGATCGGCCAGTCCCTCGGCCATCAGGCATTGCGGCGTGTTGACCAGGAAGATCGTCTGCTCCGCCTCGCCGCGCTCACCGACCAGGAACTGCTCCTTACGGCAGTGTTCGGTGTGATGCCCGGGGTAGGCCTCGTGGGCGACGAGTCCGGGCAGCACCGACAGGTATTGCGGCAGATCGGTGTTGATGGCGACCTTCGACCGGTAGTCCCCGAGGTAGTAGTTGAAGCCCGACCACGGCTTGTCGGAGACGATCTCGAACTCGACCGTCTCGCTCGGCGGCAGCGGATAGCGCCCGCGCACCACCTCGCGCAGGGCACCGGCGAACTCGTCGACCAGCGGCTGGACCAGGTGCGGCGGGATCTCCTCGCTGCGCCGATGCGCGGCGTAGGCCTCGCGCAGCCGGTCGCCGGTGGCGCCCGGGACGCCGAGCGCGTCGGCGATCGCCGCGTGCGCCTGCGCGTACCCGTCCGGCTCGGCGGGCGTGATGTCGACGTCGAAGTAGGCCTTGACCTCGTCGACGAAGCCGATCCGTTCCCCGGCGAACCTGCGCGCCGAGCATTCGAGCGCCGTCAGATGCGAGCCGATGAACGCGGCGCGATCGGCCCGGAGGGCGCCCGGCAATGCGCGCGACAGGTCCCGGGCACGTCGGGCCAGTTCGGCCGGATCGGGCGCCGGAGCATTGTCGGCCTCGGCGCGCAACACGGGGTCGCCGGTGTACGCATCGACGAAGCCCGGCTCGATCCGGTCGAAGGCCAGCCCGAGCCGCAGGTAGTCGTCGACCAGTGCGTGGGCAGCGTCGGTGCTCATGTCGGCCCACGCTACCGGCCGCACCCCCGGCCTGTAGTGTGCCTGCCATGGCGCGCCTATCCAGCGATCGCGACCCCGGTCTCTATCTCGAACTGGACCGGCGGCAGTGGCGCGAACTCCGGCAGTCGATGCCGATGGTGCTCGACGAACGCGAGCTCGAGCAGCTGGTCGGTCTGGGCGAACAGATCGACCTCAACGAGGTGGCCGAGGTCTATCTGCCCCTCTCGCGCCTGATCCACCTGCAGGTCGAGGCCCGGCAACGGCTGTTCGCGGCGACGTCGACCTTCCTCGGGGAACGCCAGCGCAACCGTCAGGTGCCCTTCGTCATCGGCATCGCGGGCAGCGTCGCGGTCGGCAAGTCGACCACCGCGCGCGTGCTGGCCAAACTGCTCTCACGCTGGGAGACCCACCCGAAGGTCGACCTGGTGACCACCGACGGTTTCCTGTATCCGACCGCCGAACTGCAGCGCCGCGGGATCATGCACCGCAAGGGCTTCCCCGAGTCGTACGACCGGCGCGCGCTGCTGCGGTTCGTCACCGAGGTCAAGTCGGGCACCGAGTCGGTGCGGGCACCGGTGTACTCGCACGTCTCGTACGACATCGTGCCCGGGGTGTTCCACACGGTGAATCAGCCCGACATCCTGATCGTCGAGGGCCTGAACGTCCTGCAGACCGGCCCCACCCTGACCGTCTCGGACCTGTTCGACTTCTCCGTCTACGTCGACGCGAAGCTCGCCGACATCGAGGAGTGGTACATCTCCCGCTTCCTGACGATGCGCACCACGTCGTTCACCGATCCGGAGTCGCATTTCCACTACTACTCGTCGCTGACCGACGAGCAGGCGACGATCGCGGCGCGCGACATCTGGACGTCGATCAACCGGCCGAACCTGATCGAGAACATCCTGCCCACCCGGCCGCGGGCCACGCTGGTGCTCCGCAAGGACCGCGACCACTCGATCAACCGGGTGCGGCTGCGCAAGCTCTGATCCGCGAGTCGCCCGCTGCTTCGAGCTAGCCGCGCTTCTGGTCGAGATTCCAGTCCAGGTGCGGGGCCGCCGCACGGATGTAACGCTCCACCTCGCTGATCTTCGGCCGGGTGCCGGGCCGGAACCTCAGCGTGAACATCTCCATGATCTGCCGATCTCGCACCAGGAGCCGGTGTCCGGTGACCGGGATCGTCTTCTCCAGTGCGCGCCGGCGCCTGCCGTCGACGAGCGGGACCAGGATGAGTTCTGGGGCGAGCCCGGCGAAGCCGATGACACCGCCGATCTCCGACCACTCCCAGCGCCGAAACCGCGGGTCTTCGATACCGGACAATTCGATGCCCTGCGCATCGAGCCGCGCACGGGTGCTTCCGAAGCGACGGACCCGGATCGTCATGCTGCGATGTCCGCCACGACCATGGGACGACTGTACCGCCCACCCGGGATGTAAAGGACTCTTGACACGGCCGTGTCAAGAGTCCTTTACTTGTGTCGTGCCCGAGAAAACCCTCACCGATGTCCGCGCGGCCCGCACCCGCGCCGGACTGCGCCAAGCCGACCTCGCCACGGCCGTCGGGGTGAGCCGGCAGACGATCGTCTCGCTGGAACGCGGCGACTATTCGCCCTCGGTGTACCTCGCGCTCCGGATCGCCCGGACCCTCGGCAGCACCGTCGAAGAGCTGTTCCCACTCCCGGAGGAGAACTGACATGACCGCCCGTACCCTGCCCGACCTCCTGCTGGCCCCGGCCGCCCACTCCTGGGGCGACGAACGCGAACGCACCGTGATGCTCGAGGGCTACGCCTACGTCTTCCTACTCACCCAGTTCCTCCTGTGGACCACCGGCGCCGTCGTCGCGTGGTTCGTCCCGGGGTGGGTCATCGTGGTCCTGTTCGTGGCCTTCCTGCTCCCGGCGATGGAATGGCAGCGATACACGCGGGCGCGTGATGTCGACGCCAACACGCTCGCGTACGCCGGCGGCTCGCTCGCACGGGTCGTCACGACCGGCTTCTACTTCGGCGCCTGCGCGATCTCGATGTGCGTCGCAGCCACCACACACTGGCTGCCGAACGACGGCTCAGCCTCCGGCGCGGTGGTCGGCGGCGTGATCGGCGCGGGCACAGCGATGTTCCTCGGCTGGTGGCGCGCGAAGCGCGTCGCCGCCCGGTCCCACGACGACGCACCCGACGAGTTCTGACCGATCAGCCCACCGCGATCGGGGCGACCATCGCACCGGTGACCTCGATCAGATCGGCCGGTGCCAGTTCGATCTCCAGCCCACGCCGGCCCGCGCTGACCAGCACGGCGTCCCACTCGCGCGCCGACGCATCGACGACGACGGGCAGCGGCGTCTTCTGACCGATCGGCGAAACCCCGCCCAGGACGTATCCGGTGGCCCGGGTGACCGCCGCCGCCTGTGCCATCACCGCCTTGGACACCCCGAAGGCCCGCGCCGCGGCCTTGAGCGAGAGCTGCTGCGGGACCGGAAGAACCGCGACCCCGAGCCGGCGGTCCCCGAGGTCCACCACCAGCGTCTTGAAGATCTGCCCGGGTGCCGCCCCGATCCGCTCCCCCATGATCGCGACGGCCTCGGCGCCGTAGTCGGTGCTGGTCTTCTCGTGCGCGTAGCTGTGCACCGCATGCTCGACGCCGGCCTTCTCCAGCGCGGTGATCGCCGGGGTGGCGCCCATTACTTGCCGTACCGCCGGCCGCGGGCGGCGAAGTCGCGCAGCGCCCGCAGGAAGTCCACTCGCCGGAACTCGGGCCAGTAGGCATCGGTGAACCACATCTCCGAATACGCGCTCTGCCACAGCAGGAAGCCGGAGAGCCGCTGCTCCCCCGACGTCCGGATCACCAGGTCCGGGTCGGGCTGGCCGCTGGTGTAGAGGTTCGCGTCGATCCCCTCCACCGACACGGCGTCGATCAATTCCTCGGCGGTGGCGCCGGCCGCGAGCTTCTCCCGCAGCAGGGCCCGCACGGCGTCGACGATCTCCTGCCGGCCGCCGTAGCCGACGGCGACGTTGACGTTCATCCCGGTGCGGCCGTCGGTGCGCGCCGAAGCATCGCGCAGACGCTGGGCGACGTCGCCGGGCAGGACGTCGAGGTTGCCGACGATGCGCACCCGCCAGTCGCCGGGGGCATCGGCGATCTCGTCGACCACGTCGGGCACGATCTGCATCAGCGCGTCGAGCTCGTCGGACTCGCGGGCCAGATTCTCGGTGGACAGCAGGTACACCGTCACGGTGCCGATGCCGAGTTCGGAGCACCATCCGACCATGTCGGCGATCCGCTTGGCACCGACCCGGTGGCCGTGGGCGACGTCTTCGAAGCCGGCCTCGCGCGCCCAGCGGCGGTTCCCGTCGCAGATGATCGCGACATGCCGCGGCACCGATTCGGGTTCCATGAGCTGGACCAGCCGCGTCTCATAGACGTGGTAGAGCCCGCCCCGCACACGATCTGGGATCAGTTTCACACGCAAGAGCTTACGCGGGAGAGAAGTTACCGAAGCGGAACTTACGCTACCGTAGGTTCTATGGCAGACCTGATCTCGAACGCCGTCGAGGCCGTCAAGCCCCGGCTGCGCGGCGTCATCCACAAATACTCGGCGTTCATCGCGGCCTCGGTGGGCATCGTCCTGATCGTGGGCACCGCCATGCATCGCAGCGCCGTCGACGTGGCGGCGGTCTGCATCTACGTCCTCGGGATCACCGGGCTCTTCACCACCAGCACCGTCTATCACCGGATCAATTGGGTCTCGCCCCGCGCGCGGATCGCGATGAAACGCGCGGATCACTCGATGATCTTCATCTTCATCGCGGCCACCTACACGCCGTTCTGCATGATGGGACTGGACAGCCCGGAACGGTGGTGGGTGCTCGGCATCGTCTGGGCCGGCGCGCTCGGCGGGGTGCTGCTCAAAGTCCTGTGGCCGGGTTCGCCGCGCTGGCTCGGGGTGATCCTCTACATCGTGCTCGGCTGGGTGATCGTCTGGGTGGCCCCCGACCTGCTGCGCAACACCGGGGTCGCGGTCTTCGTGCTGCTGGCCGTCGGCGGCGTCTTCTACAGCCTCGGCGGCATCCTGTTCGCCCTTCGCTGGCCGGAGCCGTGGCCGGGCACTTTCGGTCACCACGAGGTGTTCCACACCTGCACCGCGATCGCCGCGCTGCTGCACTACATCGCGGTGTGGCTGGTGGTCCTCGGGTAACGACCCGGGGCCGACGTCTAAGATCGGCGGGTGCCCACCTCGTCCGACGCCCCGCTGCTTCCGCGGCTGCGCGCGGGCGCCGTCGGCGGCACGGTCGCCGGCACCGGCATCGCCGCGCACGCCCAGGGCCACGGCTGCCTCCCCGGTTCGGGCGGACTGCTGCTGGTCGCGGCGATCGGCGTGGGCCTGGGTGTCATCGCCGGCCGGCCGGGCACCACCTCGCACACCGTCTCCGCCTGGCGGTTGCTACCGCTCCTCGGAGCCGGCCAACTGCTGGTGCACCTAGCGCTGATCGCGCTCACCGGGCACCACCACGACCTGATCACCGCCCCGATGGCGGCCACCCACACCCTCGGCGCTCTCCTGGCGCTCGGCCTGGTGGTCGTCGCCGAGGCCCTGGTGCGCGCGGCCGGTGGCCTCGCACGGCGCGTGGTCGCACTCGTCGGCCGCCGCCCGATCGCGGCGACCGGCTCACTCGTCGTCGTCGCGTACGACGGCCCACGCATCCCGTCGCTTCGGCGACTCGGCACCGCAGGCACCCGCGGGCCTCCCCTGCACGTCTGAGCACGCATTTCTCGCACCAACCCGACGGTGGCGCCCGGCGCCACCGCGGCCGGTGATCTCTGCTTGGACGAAAGGCACTGCCCCATGGCGAAATCCGCCGAACCCCTGACCCCCATCGATACCCCGGCCGCCCCCGCGACCACCGACCCCGGCCCACCGCGGCCCCGCGCGGCGAGCATCACGCAGCTGCTGCGCAGGCTGCACTTCTACGCGGGCGTGATCGTCGGCCCGTTCCTGCTGATCGCGGCGATCAGCGGCGGCCTGTACGCGCTGGCGCCGTCGGCCGAACAGCTGATCTACCGCGCGCAGTTGCACACCGATTCGACCGGACAGGCGCATTCGATCGCCGAACAGGTCGACGCCGCCCGGGCCCAGCGTCCGGACCTCACCGTGTCGGCGGTCCGGCCGCCCGCGTCACCGGGCGACACCACGCGAGTGCTGTTCGCCGACCCGTCGCTCCCGGAGTCGACTCGGCTGGCCGTCTTTGTCGACCCCGTGACCCTGCATGTCCAGGGCGAACTGCCGAGCTACGGCAGCAGCGGCTCACTTCCCGTGCGGACCTGGCTCGACGGCCTGCACCGCAATCTTCATCTCGGTGAGCCGGGCCGGATGTACAGCGAGTTCGCCGCATCATGGCTCTGGGTCATCGCCCTCGCCGGCCTGGCGCTGTGGGTGGTGAACGTCCGCAAACAGCGCCGTACCCGGGGCACCGGCCGGCTCCTGACCTTGGACCGGTCCGCCCGGGGCCGGGCACGCTCGATGAACTGGCACGCCGTCGTCGGTATCTGGATCATCCTCGCGCTGCTGTTCCTGTCGGCGACCGGTCTCACCTGGTCGCGGTTCGCGGGTGAGAACGTCTCCGAACTGCGCTCCGCACTGAGCTGGACCCAGCCGTCGGTCGACACCTCGCTGGGGAATTCGCCGTCCGCCGACGACGGCATGGCCGACATGCCCGGCATGGGTCACGGCCACGGCGGATCCGCGCCGGCCGCGACCGGCTCCGCCGCCGTGGCCGCCACCAACGCCGGATACGTCGACACCGCGCTCGCCCTGGCCCGGTCGGCCGGCGTCGGCCGCAGCGACGCTGTGGAGATCTCGATCCCGTCCGACGACGACACCGCGTTCACCGTCTCCGAGGTCCGCGCGCCGTGGCAGTTCTCTCCGGACACCGCCGCCGTCGACCCGAGTCGGGATCGCGTCGTCGCGGTGGATCGGTTCGCACACTGGCCGCTCGCGGCAAAACTGGCGAACCTCGGCATCGCCCTGCACATGGGCATCCTGTTCGGGCTGCTCAATCAGCTGGTGCTGTTCGTGGTGGCGGTCGCGCTGGTCTTCCTGATCGTGTGGGGCTATCGGATGTGGTGGCAGCGCCGCCCGCGCGGCGCCCACCGGCCGGGCCGGGCACCGACCCGCGGCGCGCTGCGGGAACTGCCCTGGCCGGCCATCGGCGTGCTGGCGGTGATCGCCGCGGCCGTCGGCTGGTTCATCCCACTGCTGGGCTGGCCGCTGCTGGCCTTCCTGGTGATCGACGTGGTGTTCGGGCTCGCGCAGCGGGTCCGGCCCGACGCCTAGGCCGTGTCTCCTAAATCTTCTCCGAAGGCATCGGTGGATCCGCTGGGCGGCCGGCAAGGCGGAGGAGGGAGGCATAGCGGCGCTATGCCGACCGACGACAACGCCGCCAGGCGTTCAGCGGGCCGCCGAGGACCGGAAAGAGATTTAGGAGACATGGCCTAGCCTGCGGCGCGGGCGAGGGAGGCCAGGACCTGGGCACTGGCCTCCCAGCCCATGCACTTGTCGGTGACCGACTGACCGTAGACCAGCGGCTCGGCGTCGACCGGCTGCGCGCCGGGCACTAGGAAGCTCTCCAGCATCACGCCGCTGATCAGCGGATCGAGGCCGGCCGCGCGCGCCGCCGCCACCTGCCCGGCGACCTCGACGGCCACCCGCGCCTGCCGCTCGTGGTCCTTGCCCGAGTTGGCGTGCGAGCAGTCGACCATCACCTTCGGCGCGAGACCGCCCCGGCCGAGCGCGTCGACCGCGGCGGCCACCGAGTCGGCGTCGTAGTTCGGTCCGCCGGTGCCACCCCGCAGGATCACGTGGCAGTCCTGGTTTCCGGTGGTCGCCACCACGGCGCCGCGGCCGAAGTCGTCGAGTCCGAAGAAGACGTGCGGGCTGGCGGCCGCCTTGGCGCCGTCGACCGCCACCTGCACGTTGCCGTCGGTCCCGTTCTTGAAGCCGATCGGCATGGACAGCCCCGACGCGAGCTGCCGGTGCACCTGCGATTCGGTGGTGCGGGCGCCGATGGCACCCCAGGCGACGGCGTCGGCGATGTACTGCGGGCTGGTCGGTTCGAGGAATTCGCAGCCGACCGGGAGACCGAGGTCGATCACGTCGAGCAGCAGCTTGCGCGCGAGGCGCAGACCCTTCTCCACGTCGTAGGACTCGTCCATGTCGGGGTCGTTGATCAGGCCCTTCCAGCCGATCGTGGTCCGCGGCTTCTCGAAGTAGACGCGCATGACGATCTTCAGGGTGCCGGCGTATTCGGCGGCCAGCGGTGCGAGCCGGCTGGCGTAGTCGAGCGCCGCGACCGGGTCGTGCACCGAGCACGGGCCGACGACGACGATCAGCCGGTCGTCCCGGCCGGCCAGGATCGCCGCGATCTCTTCGCGGTCGCGGGCCACCGCCGCGGCGCGGCGAGCGGTGAGCGGCAGTTCGCTGCGCAGGGTGTCCGGTGACGGGATCGGCGAGAACGCGGTGATACGGCGGTCGGAGGTCGAGGCGGTCGTCTGGGCGGCGACGGCGTCGGGGGCGATGGTCATCTGTTCGGGCCCTTCGGGTTTCGGCGGAGTTGCGGGGAGTCCGTCGTTCCCGGGCGGTCGCACTTCATCCCCGGAAACGACGGAAGCAGCGACCTGATGGTCACTGCTTCGGCTCCGGGTTGCGGCGTTGCGTGCGCGCGTCAGCGCTTCATCGCAGGCTCACCCGGAGCCTCGATAAAGCGCCAATAGACGCGCGCGGTGGTGTTCACGCGTTCGAGGCTAGCACAGCGCCCGGACAAGCGGTCTACCGTCGAATCCATGAGCGCCCGCGTCCATCACCCCCGCGTCCTGCTGATCCGCCACGGCCAGACGGAGTGGTCGGCCACCGACCGGCACACCGGGCGCACCGACATCGACCTGACCGCCAAGGGCGAAGCCGACGCCACCGAACTGGTGGGAATCGCCGACCGCCTGGCCCTGCGCGACACCTACGTGATCTGTTCGCCGCGCCGCCGGGCCCTGCGCACCGCCGAACTCGCGGGACTGCGGGTCGACGAGGTCGACGACCGGTTCGCCGAATGGGACTACGGGGACTACGAGGGCATCACCCGCAAGCAGATCCAGGCGGAGTACGAGCCGGGCTGGATGATCTGGACGCACGGCGCCCGCGGCGGCGAGTCGGTGGCGCAGATGACCGCCCGGGTCGACGGCGCCGTCGCCCACGTCGCCGCTCTCCTTCCGGAACGCGACGTGGTCGTGGTGTCGCACGGGCACTTCTCACGGTCGTTCGTGTGCCGGTTCCTCGGCTGGCCGATCGCGCAGGGCGCCGCGATCGACCTGCGTCCGGCGGGCGCCGCGCTGCTCGTCGATCTCGCCGGCGATCGTCGGCTGTGCCATCTGGTCGGCCCCGAGGGCGCGATGGCCGGTATCGGAGCTATCTGATCGGGCCGAACTCCAGGCGATCGGCCGAGGTGACGGGCAGATCGCACACCTGACCGCGGCACAGGTAGGCCGCATCGGCTCCGTCGACCGGTCCCCGGCCGTCCAGGAGCGGCAGCGCGCCCGGGTCACCGGCGACGACGACGGTTCCGCCGGGCGCCCGGTGCCGTACCCGACGGGCCAGGTCGCCGGTGCTGCCGGCGGTCTGGGCGACGGCCACCTGGATCGGGCCGGCGAGTCGTGCGAGGGCCACGGCGAGCCAGTGCCCGGCCGAGCGCGGCATCTTCTGCAGGATCAGCACCCCGCGCGCGAGCGTCTGATCGGCGAACTCGGCATAGCGGGCCGCCGCCTCGTCCGGCGCGAGCGCCGCCGCGGTGAGCAGCGCTTCGGCCATGAGCGACGCCCCCGACGGCGTCGCACCGTCGACGGGATCACGGGGACGGGTCAGGAGTGTGCCGGGCGGCGCGTCGTACCAGGCCCCCGGAGCGTCCGGATCGGCGAACTGCCCGATCGCCGAGTCGAGGACCGCCAGCGCGCGATCGCGCCAGTGCGGTTCGCCGGTGACCTGGTGGAGGGTGAGCAGTGCGGTCGTGAAGGCGGCGTAGTCGTCGAGCGCGCCCAGGGGTTCGCCGACCCGGCCGTCCAGCGAGGCCCGGCGCAGCGTCGGCCCGTCGTCGCCGGGCACCACGTGTGATGACCACAGCGCCTCAGCGGCCTCCCGGGCGCGCTCCACCCACTCCGGGTGCGCCAGTGCGCCGCCGGCTTCGGCGAGCGCCGTGACCGCAAGGGCGTTCCAGACGGTGACCACCTTGTCGTCCCGGGCGGGCTGCGGCCGCCGGTCACGAGCCGCGAGGAGTCGTGCGCGCACCGATTCGTAGCGGGCGGCGTCGTCCGGGTCATGCTCGAGTTGGAGCGTCGAGGTCCCGTTCTCGAAGGTGCCGCGCTCGGTGACCTCGAAAAGCTCGGCGGCCCAGGCACCGTCGTCGTCGCCGAGGACTTCCCTGAGCTGCGCCGGAGTCCAGACGTAGGTCAGGCCTTCTACCCCGTCGGTGTCGGCGTCGAGCGACGACGCGTAGCCGTGACCGGTCCAGAGCGCGTCGTTCAGGAAGGCGACGGTCTCGGCGGTGACGCGCCCGGCGAGG
Organism: Gordonia marina; assembly: GCF_052036135.1. Taxonomy (NCBI): domain Bacteria; kingdom Bacillati; phylum Actinomycetota; class Actinomycetes; order Mycobacteriales; family Gordoniaceae; genus Gordonia; species Gordonia marina. Next base: position 5,745 of record NZ_JBPSDN010000045.1, on the reverse strand, counting down.
TTCCGATCGCCCGTCGAGCCCGTCCCCTCGCCCATGGAGCCCGCCCCGCCGCCCATTGAGCCCGCCCCGCCGCCCATTGAGCCTGTCCCGCCGCCCATTGAGCCTGTCGAAATGCTTCGCGCGAGATGCGCGTACGCGCGCAGGAGCAGCGCGTTGTCGTACAGCATCTTCTCGAAGTGCGGGACCACCCAGTCGTTGTCCACCGCGTACCGGGCGAAACCCCCGGCGAGCTGGTCGTAGATGCCGCCCCGCGCCATGGCCTCGCACGCCCGCTGCACCGCACCCCATGATGGTCGAGCGGAGTCGAGACCATACTCACCGGCCCGAAGCAGCGCCTCGAGCACCGACGACGGCGGGAACTTCGGCGCACCACCGAACCCGCCGGCGCGCGGATCCTCGTCGTCGAGTATCGCGGCGACCGCCCCCGCGAGGAGCCCCGCATCGATGCCGGGCCCGGCCGGAACGGCCCCGGTGTTGGCCCGCAGATGCTCGGCGATGCGCGACGACGCCTCGGTCACCTCGTCGCGCCGGGTGGCCCAGGTGTCCGAGATCGCGGCGAGGATCTGCCCGAAGCCCGGCATCCCGCCGCGCGGCACCGGCGGGTAGTAGGTGCCGCAGTAGAAGGGCTCGCCGCCGGGCGTGAGGAAGCAGGTCATCGGCCAGCCGCCCTGCCCGGTCATCGCGACCGTCGCCGCCATGTAGACCGTATCGATGTCCGGCCGCTCCTCGCGATCCACTTTGATGCAGACGAAGCCGTCGTTCATCTGCGCCGCGAGGGCGCGATCCTCGAACGACTCGTGCGCCATCACATGGCACCAGTGGCAGGCCGCGTAGCCGACGCTGAGCAGCACGGGTACGTCGCGCTCCCGGGCCTCGGCGAACGCGTCGTCGCTCCATTCGCGCCAGTGAACCGGGTTCTCGGCATGCTGTCGCAGGTACGGACTGGTGGCGCCCCCGAGTCGATTGACCATGTCGCCCAGCCTAGGCCCCGTCAGCGACCGGGGTCGTCTCCGTTGTCCGACTGTATGGCACCGGCCGATGCCGCGGCGCCGCCCTCGGCTCCCTCGGCTTCGTCGACCGTGTCGGTGCCCTCGTCGAAGGCCTGGTCGGGTTCGGGATGTGAGGAGTCGAAGCTGTCCGGGAGTTTCCGGAGCTGCTTGTTCATCGACCGGATCAGCAAGAACGTCGCGAGCAGCAGCACGATCACGGCGAGCAGCCCGATGGGCGAGGCCTTGCCGAATTCGGGGCCCTTCGTCTCCTGGTCGGCGGCGAGCCGAAGTGCACCGCCGGCCAGCGTCATTACGCCGTTCATGTCTCCTCGATTCCCGCGAAGAGGTCCGTCTCCGGGATCGCAGTCTGCACGCGCGTCTGCGCGAGCTCGAATTCCTCGGTCGGCCACAGTCGCTGCTGCCATTCCAGCGGCACCGCGAAGAAGAAGCCGTTCGGGTCGATCTGGGTGGCGTGCGCGCGCAGGGCGTCGTCGCGCTGCGGGAAGTAGTCACCGCACGTCACCTGGGTGGTCACCCGGCCCATCAGGTCACCCTGTTCGCGCCGCCACTTCGACAGCCACTCCTTGAACGGGCTCTCCTGGCCCGACTTCTCGAACTCGTCGGAGAAGCGGTGGATCCGGTCGCGGATGAAGCCGTGCGTGTAGTACAGCTTCAGCGGCGTCCACGGCTCACCGGCCTCCGGATAGGCGTCCGGGTCGCCAGCTTTCTCGAAGGCCGCCACCGACACCTCGTGGCACTTGATGTGATCCGGGTGCGGGTAGCCGCCGTTCTCGTCGTACGTGATCATCACGTGCGGCTTGAACTCGCGCACCACCTTGACCAGCGCCTCGGTCGACTCCTCGATCGGGACCAGCGCGAAGCAGCCTTCCGGCAGCGGCGGCAGGGGGTCGCCCTCGGGCAGTCCGGAGTCGACGAAGCCGAGCCAGGTCTGCTGCACACCGAGCGCCGCCGCGGCCGCGGCCATCTCTTCCTTGCGGATCTCCGGCAGGTTCTCCTTGACCCCGGGCCGATCCATCGCGGGGTTGAGGATGTCGCCGCGTTCGCCACCGGTCAACGTCACGACCAGGACGTCGTGCCCGGCCGCGGCGTACTTGGCCAACGTCGCCGCCGCCTTGCTCGACTCGTCGTCAGGATGTGCATGCACAGCCATGAGTCGCAGGCGCCCCGTGCTTTCGGTCACGCTTCCTCACCTTCGCTCGGTTCCGCCTTCCATGGTAGGTATTGAGCCGTGAGCAGTTCAGACGGGGTCTCCGACCAGCCGAAACCACAGAGCGGTCCGAGGGCGACGTACCCGGCAGAACAGTCACGGTCGAGCCGTCGGCGCTGGTTCATCATCTGCTCGGTGGTGGTGCTGATCGCCGGCGTCGTGATCGCCTACATCGGCTACCGGCAGTTCGGCGACCCGGACGTGTCCGGGCAGGCCACCGCGCACGAGGTGCTCAGCTCGGACACCGTGTCGGTGCAGTACACCGTCAATCGCAAGGACCCGCACAAGGCGGTCGCCTGCGTCGTGCGGGCTCGCGCACAGGACGGTTCGGAGGTCGGCCGCCGCGAAGTGCTGATCCCCGCCTCAGACGACATCCAGGTCGGTGCCCGCACCGACGTCTACACCTCGCGGCCCGCGGTGATCGGCGAGGTCTTCGGCTGCACCACGGCGGTTCCCGCCTATCTGCGGCCGGACAAGTGATTCATCTCTCGAACCTGTAAAGGAGCTGCTCGTGACCGAGGAGCCGACCGAGTCTGGGCAGCCGGGCGACCACCGCCCGGCGAAGCACCAGAACGCCGTCTTCGCGACGATCTCGTCGCCCTACTATCCGATGCTGATGGCCGTCTTCGTGGCCATCATGCTGATCAGCAACATCGCCGCCACCAAGGGCGTCGGTCTCTTCGGGGGCTGGCTGGTGACCGACGGCGCCTTCTTCCTGTTCCCGCTGAGCTACGTGATCGGCGACGTGATCAGCGAGGTCTACGGCTTCAAAGCCATGCGCCGCACCATCTGGACCGGCTTCGGCATCCTCATCCTCGCGTCCGTCGCGTTCACCATCACCATCGCGCTGCCGCCGCTCGACGGCTACGACAACCAGTCGGCGCTGGAATCGGTCGTCGGGGCCGTCCCGCAGCTGGTCGCCGCGAGCCTCGCCGGCTACCTGGTGGGCGAGTTCACCAACTCGTGGGTGCTGGTCAAGATGAAGGAACGAACCGGGGAACGACGGCTCTGGGCCCGCCTGATCGGCTCCACCGTCGCCGGCGAGTTCTTCGACACCCTCGTCTTCTGCACCATCGCCGCCCCGGTGATCGGCGTGCACGGCTGGGGCCAGTTCACGTCGTACGTGGCGATCGGCTTCGTCTGGAAGACGGCCGTCGAGGTCGTCGTGATGCCCGCCACGTACGCGGTGGTCCGCTTCCTCAAGCGCGCCGAGCCGTCGTACGCCGAGGCCCTGGGCTCATCTGTGCGATAAACCACATCTGGTGATAGCATGGACGGCGCACGACTCCGCAAGGGGTCGTGTTGCTGCATTCAGAGCATGATTGCCGGCAGCGAGTAACGAACGCGCAGTCCAATGGCGGACAGCAAAGGAGATCCACAATGACCGACGCAGGCGTGACCTGGCTGACTCCGGAGTCGGCCAGCCGGCTGAAAGAGGAGCTCAATGCGCTGATCGCGAACCGAGAGGTCATTGCGGCAGAGATCAACGAGCGACGTGAAGAGGGCGACCTCAAGGAGAACGGCGGCTACCACGCCGCCCGCGAGGAGCAGGGGCAGCAGGAAGCCCGCATCCGCCAGCTTCAGGACCTTCTGAACAACGCGAAGATCGGCCAGGCCCCGACCCAGTCGGGTGTGGCGCTGCCGGGTTCGGTCGTCACCGTCTACTTCGACGACGACAAGAACGACACCGAGACCTTCCTCATCGCGACCCGCGAGGAGAGCATCTCGACCGACGTCGAGGTCTACTCCCCCAGCTCCCCGCTGGGCGCGGCGATCATCGACGCGAAGGTGGGCGAGACCCGCACGTATCTGGTGCCGAGCGGCGCCGAGATCAGCGTGACGGTGGTCAGCGCGGAGCCGTACCAGCACTGAGATCGTCGACGAAGCCGGGCCGCAGCCTCCTGCGGCCCGGCTTTCGTTTGCGCACTTCCGGTTCCGGGTCGTGTCCGCGACAACCGGATCCCCCGCGCGACACCCGGCGCGGAAGCGACGACCCCGATCGTCGCGGGAATGACCGGCCGTCGCGTAAGCCGTCCGACTGTCGCGGTCAGCGGTTCAGTAGATCGAGTCCCGCTCCGCGGCGATCACGCCGTACAGCTCGGCCTCGATGCGCGACATCGCCTTGTTCGACTCCTGCTCGGTCGACCGCGTCTTCAACGGCATCGAAACGTCCGGCAGCAGCAGTTCCGGTGCGACGTCGAGCGCCTTGGCCAGCCGGTACACCGTCGAGAGTTGTGGATCCGACACGTACGGCTCCCGATTACCGGTACCGCGCTCCAGGTTCGACACCGCGTTGCGGTGCATCCCGCTCCGGTGAGCGAGCTCTTCTTGCGAGTATCCACGCGCCTTCCGGACGGTCACGAGCCGATGCGCGAACGAGAACGCGAAGGTGTCCCATTCGAGGGATCCACGTTCTCTGCCGGACATGGTTCCAATCTGTCCAACACACACCAAAATGTCTGCCCACCATGATGTGCGGACCTCCGGCGCCCCGTCAGCGACCCTTCTCTACCCGGCTGACCAGGCACGACACGCCCGCTCGTGACCAGCCCCACCGAGGCCCTATGGCGTCGCAGGACCCGCGCGGCGCGGCAGCGAGCGAGCGTCGTGGAAGCGCCCGAGCATCGTGGCAGCGCCCGAGCATCGTGGCAGCGCCCGAGCGCCGTGGCAGCGCCCGAGCGCCGTGGCAGCGCCCGAGCGCCGTGGCAGCGGATCGATACATGCGCAGCACTCGCGAGCGCTGCCTATGGACTCGACCGCTGCCACGTCCGACGACGCGCACGAGTGAGGCGGAGGCCGGGCTCCCCGCCGCCCGACCTCCGCCTCGTTCCCCCGAGCGGCCGACCGCCGGTTCCCCCGTACCGGCTGTCGACCATCCCCCCCTCGGCGATCAACCCGCCGTCCCCCGGGCGGCAGCTTTCTCGCGTCACATATTTAGACGCACCAGACCTCTGTTCGGTTCCATCCGTCGGCGAGGAATCTCCTCAGCGCGGCATCTTCCCGATCGTCGCGCGCGTGAACTCGATCGCCTTCGCGCAGATCTCCTCCGGCGCCGGGTGCGGGGAGCCATGGTGAATGACCATCGTGTTGACTGCGGCCATCCCCGACTGCACATAGGTATCGCAGTTCGCACCGTTTGTGAAGCGGTGCACCCCAACCACGCGGCCGTCGATCAAGATGTCTGGGAGCCACATGTCTAGCGACGACGCCTGGCGCTGCTTATCCGCCGCAAGCCCGGGCGAGTTCCCAACGAACTGGCTGAGGTCCCACTCGACTCGACCTCTCTCAACAGCCGAAGTCCACAAGTAGTGCCCCATAAGGTGGTGTAACTCGGTGGCCGAGATCGTCTCCGACTTCGTGTCGGGACGGACGTAGAGCGGCCACCGTGTGATCCTTCGAGTCAACCGTCTAAAGAATCCTCGAACGGAGTCATCACGATGACCGCACCTCATATTGTCGACCCTGCAGGCCTGCTTGGCCAAGCCCTCGCCGACGCGTCACCGGATCTGATGCGCGAGCTGCTGCAAA
>NZ_JBPSDN010000044.1:0-30865 GCF_052036135.1 Gordonia marina | reverse complement strand
CCCCCCCCCCCCCCCCCCCCCCCCCCCCCCCCCCCCCCCCCCCCCCCCCCCCCCCCCCCCCCCCCCCCCCCCCCCCCCCCCCCCCCCCCCCCCCCCCGCGGCCGGTGGGGAGGTGCTGACGCCGGTCAGCTGGCGTAGGCGCGCAGCTTCTCGGCGCGGTCGCCCTGCCGGAGCTTGCCCATCACGTCGCGCTCGATCTGCCGGACGCGCTCGCGGGACAGCCCGAAGGAGCGGCCGATCTGGTCGAGGGTGCGCGGCTGGCCGTCGTCGAGCCCGAAACGCAGGGTGATCACCTGGCGCTCGCGGTCGTCGAGCGTGCCGAGCACCGAGCGGATGTCCGAGTGCAGCAGGCTGGAGATCACGACGCTCTCGGCGGAGGTGGCCTCGGCGTCCTCGATGAAGTCGCCGAGCGGCGCTTCCTCGTCGTTGCCGACCGGCATGTCCAGGCTCACCGGGTCGCGGCTGTGATCCATCAGGTCGGCGATCTTCTCGGCGGGGATGCCGGTCTCGGCCGACAGCTCCTCGTCGGTGGCCTCGCGGCCGAGCTGCTGGTGCAGTTCACGGCGGATACGGGCGATCTTGTTGACCTGTTCGACCAGGTGGACGGGCAGCCGGATGGTGCGGCTCTGGTCGGCCATGCCGCGGCTGATCGCCTGCCGGATCCACCAGGTGGCGTAGGTGGAGAACTTGAAGCCCTTGGCGTAGTCGAACTTCTCGACCGCCCGGATCAGACCGAGATTGCCCTCCTGGATCAGGTCGAGCAGCGGCATGCCGCGACCGGTGTAGCGCTTGGCGAGGGAGACCACCAGGCGCAGATTGGCCTCCAGCAGGTGGGCGCGGGCCTGCTCGCCCTCGCGCACCAGAATCGCCAGGTCGCGCTTGCGGGCCGGGCCCAGGCGCTTCTTGGTCTCCAGCAGATGCTTGGCGTACAGGCCGGCTTCGATGGCCTTGGCGAGATCCACTTCCTGCTCGGCGGTGAGCAACGCGGTGCGCCCGATCCCGTTCAGATACACGCGGACCAGATCGGCGGAGGGGGACTGGGCGTCCAGATCCTCGGCGGTGGGAGCGGGACGGGTACGAGTTGCGGTGGACATGCGGCCTCCTCGGACGACGATCTGTGGCGAGCGTTCATCAGGTCCAACGCGCCGATGGCGCGGAAGGTTCCCGGCGAGGCTGAGAAGTCGCTGAGTATGTGCGCCCGGCGGGAGACCGGCGGGGATCAGTCCCGGCGCGCGGCGGGGTCGGCCGGATCGGCCTCGATGACGAGGCCCTCGGCGGCCGGGTCGCGCGGCGGAGGCGGCGCGGGTTCGGTGGACAGTTCGGCGGGCCCGACGGTGCGGCCGGGGCCGAACTTGTAGTACTGCACCTCACCGCGCTTGCGCGGCGGGCGGTCGTTGGCGATCAGCACCGCCATCCAGGGCATCGGAATCGAGATCGCGATGATGCCGACGGCCCACCACGGATTGTGCGTCCAGGCGTAGACGCCGCTGGCCAGCAGGAGCGCGGGTATGCGAATGCTCATCATCCACAGGTACTTGCGGACGCGGGCACGCTGCTGATCCTCCAGGCTCTGCTCGGCCCGGGTGATCAGGAAGGCATCCGCGCCGGCGCCGCGGCGCCCGCCGGAATCCTCGCCCGTTCGTGCCATACCTCCACTGTTCCACTCGAGGGTCGGTGACGCCAACGCGGGGCGGGCTGCATCGCCGCGCCGCCTGCGTCACAATGGAACGATGAGCACCCAGACGATCGAACGCCCCGACCTCGACGAGCGGACCGAACAGGACGACGACACACCCAAGGTCTTCCACTACGTCAAGAAAGACCGGATCGCCGAGAGCGCGGTGATGGGCACGCACGTCGTCGCGCTGTGCGGCGAGGTCTTCCCGGTCACCAAGTCGCCCAAGCCGGGGTCGCCGGTGTGCGAGAAGTGCAAGAAGGTCTACGCGAAGCTCAAGAAGTAGGCGGCCGCCGCCGGATCGGTTCGGTCGGCCGCGCGCCGAGTTCGTCGTCGACGGGCTGCGGCGCGGGCCGTCGCGGCCGCTGACCGGGCCGGATGGCGCGCCGTCGCAGGGTGTCGGTGATCTCGCTGGTCTGCGTCGACACCCATTGCCGCACGACCGGCCCGTTGTGCTCGCGCGGCCAGAGATCCTGGATGGCGGCGTTGAATTCGGCCCCGAGGACGATCGAGAAACCCAGGAAGAAGCCGAACAGCAGAAAGGCGATCGGCGTCGCGAGCGCACCGTAGGTGTAGCCGGTCTTGGCCAGCGCCGTCAGATAGGCGCGCAGGATGTACGTCGCCACCCAGAAGAACACCCCGGCGAGGAAGGCGCCCGGCACCAGACGCAGCCAGGGCAGCGGGTAGGGCAGGGCGAAGCGGTAGAGCAGCACCAGCACGCCGATCAGCAGCAGGCCGACGAACGGGAAATAGCCCCAGGTGATCAGCCAGTTCATCGCCTTGCCCCAGTCCGCGGGGACGATCTGGATCAGATACGTCGGTCCGAGGGCGACCAGCGGCAACAGCAGCACCGCGGTGATCAGGAAGACGATGTAGATGATCAGCGCGAAGATGCGCTGCCAGACCGGGTTGCGCACCTGGTGCTGGTCGTGGGCGGTGACGATGGCCGCGACGAAACAGCTCATCGCCGAGGACCCGGCCCACAGCGACATCACGAAGCTCAGTGAGATCAGGGCGCCGCGGCCGCGATGGAGGACGTTGTCCACGGTGGGCCGGATCAGATCGTCCACCACCTGCTCGGTGAACACGCTGCCGGAGAATCCGACGATCCGGTCGCTGATGATCTGCACGGTGTCCGGGCCGAACCACCCGCCGATGTAGCCGAGGCTGCCGATCACGCCGAGCAGCAGCGGCGGCAGCGAGAGGGCCTGCCAGAACGCGGCCTGCGCGGACCAGCCGATGATGCCGTCGTCCCACGACTTGACGGTGGTCCGCCACACCAGCCGCCCGCTTTTGCGCAGCGCTGAACCGCCGGCGGAGTGCTCTCCGTCGGCCGGCGGCGCGGGCCTCGGGCCATCGGTACTGATGGGTACCAGCATGGCCGATCGGCGGGACTCGGTGGCGTCCGGGGCGGTCCTGCGGCGTGGCGGCTCTGTCGCCCGGAGGGTTTAGACTCGTCTGCGATATGAGTGAACCGGGGCTGACATCGACCATGGACGAGACCGTGACGCCGGGGCAGAGCAGGCCTGAGCCCTCGGGATCGCTGCGTGCCTGGCAGCGCCGTGCGCTCACCAAGTACCTCACCGCCAAGCCCAGGGACTTCCTGGCCGTGGCGACGCCGGGCGCCGGTAAGACGACGTTCGGCCTGCGGATCGCCGCGGAGTTGCTGTACGACCGGACCGTCGAGCGCATCACCGTGGTCGCGCCGACCGAGCACCTGAAGTACCAGTGGGCGGCCGCCGCGGCGCGGGTCGGGATCAACCTCGATCCGAACTTCTCCAACTCGACCGGATCGACCAGCTCCGATTTCGACGGGGTGGTGCTCACCTACGCGCAGGTCGCCGCGCACCCGTACCGGCACCGGGAGCGCACCGTGCGGTGGCGCACGCTGGTGATCCTCGACGAGATCCACCACGGCGGCGACGCGAAGAGCTGGGGCGACGGCATCCGGGAGGCCTTCGACGACGCTGAGCGGCGGCTGTCGCTGACCGGCACCCCGTTCCGGTCCGACGATTCGCCGATCCCGTTCGTCACCTACGAGCCGGAACCGGGCGGCGGTGCCCGTTCGCGGGCCGACCACGCCTACGGCTACTCCGATGCGCTGCGCGACGGCGTCGTCCGCCCGGTGGTCTTCCTGGCCTACTCGGGGCAGGCCAGCTGGCGCACCAGCGCCGGTGAGGAGTTCACCGCGCGGCTGGGTGAGCCGCTGTCGGCCGAGCAGACCGCCCGCGCGTGGCGCACCGCGCTCGACCCGCACGGCGACTGGATCCCCGCGGTGCTCAGCGCCGCGCATCGCCGTCTGCAGAAGCTGCGGGCGTCCGGGGTGCCCGACGCCGGTGGCCTGGTGATCGCCACCGACCAGAAGAACGCGCGCGACTACGCCGAGCTGCTCGAATCGATCACCGGCACGCGTCCCACGCTGGTGCTGTCCGATGAGGCGGGCTCGTCGGAGCGGATCGAGGCCTTCGCGGCGTCCGGCGACGAGTGGATGGTGGCCGTCCGCATGGTGTCCGAGGGCGTCGACGTGCCGCGCCTGGCGGTCGGCGTCTACGCCACCAACGCGTCGACGCCGCTGTATTTCGCGCAGGCCATCGGCCGCTTCGTGCGGTCGCGGCGGCCGGGTGAGACCGCCAGCGTCTTCCTGCCGTCGGTGCCGGTGCTGCTGCAGCTCGCCAGCGAGCTGGAGGCGCAGCGCGATCACGTCCTGGGCAAGCCGCACCGCGAGGAGACCGGTCTCGACGACGCCGCGCTGGCCGAGGCCAACAAGCGGGAGGACGAGCCCGGTGAGGACGAGCCGGCGTTCCAGTCGCTGCACGCCAGCGCCGAGCTGGATCAGGTGATCTACGACGGCTCGTCGTTCGGCACCGCGACCATGCCCGGTTCGGAGGAGGAGTCGGACTACCTGGGGCTGCCCGGACTGCTCGACGCCGAGCAGGTGCGGACGCTGCTGCAACAGCGGCAGGCGCAGCAGGTGTCCAATCGGTCGACGGTGCGTCCGCGCGAGGACGCCGCGGCCGCCGAGGCGCCCAACGCCGCCGAGCGGAGCACCGGCGCGAGCCTGCACGCGCTGCGTAAGGAACTGAACACGCTGGTGGCGCTGCACAATCACCGGACCGGCCGGCCGCACGGCTGGGTGCACAACGAGCTGCGCCAGCGGCTCGGCGGCCCGCCGACCGCGATGGCCACCGCCGAACAGCTGCAGGAGCGGATCAAAGCGCTGCGCACCTGGAACTGAGCGCCCGGACCCGGCGCACCGACGACGAGACCGGGCCGCGAGCGATCATCGCTCGCGGCCCGGTCTCGATCGTCGGCGGGGGCGTCAGTCGGTGACGACGGCCCCGGCTTCCACGAGGCGTGCCTCGTGGTCGTTGTAGTGGTGGCGGCAGAACAGCAGTTCGCCGCCGGCGGGCAGCGTCGCCCGTACCTTCGCGGCGGCCCCGCAGCGATCGCAGCGATCGGCAGCGGTGAGCGAGGGGGAGACGATGGTGGTCGTGGCGGTGTCGGTCATGGATTCCTCCGTCCCAGTGCGGCGCCCGAGGCGGTGCGCCTTGGGTATCACTCTGTCAGACGATCGGGGCGGGTGATTTGTTCCCGGGGGTGTCCGGGTGTGTCGCGACACACGTCGGCTACTGTCCGCGGGCCTGCACCATGCGCAGCGCGAGCGCGCTGTACGACTCGGCCAGGGCCTCCGGCGTGGGGCCGCGATCGTCGGAGTACCACCGGCCGATGTCGATGCCCATCGACTCGAGCGCGAGGGTGACGGTCGCCGGATCGTCGGTCGCGAAGTCGCCGCTGGCGACGCCGGCGTCGACCGCGGCCCGCAGGCGGCGGGCGATGGCCCGGCGCAGGGTGGTGATCCGGGCGAGATGCTCGGGGGTGAGCGCGCCGAGCTCGTAGTTCACGATCCGGGCCCAGGTGTGGTCCTCGGCGTGATAGCGGACGAACGCCCGGATCAGCGCGGCCAGCCGTACGCCGGGAGCGGCGCCGGGCGCATCGGCGGCGTCGAGCACGGCGAGGGTCCGTTCGTGGCCGGTCAGCGAGAGCTGGAAGAGCAGATCCTCCTTGGACGGGTAGTGCACGTACACCGCGGCCGGGCTCATCCCCGCGGCCGCGGCCAGGTCGCGCGTGGTGGTGCCGTGGAAACCGCGCTCGGCGAAGGCTTCGACGGCCGCGCGCAGCAGGCGCTGCCGGGTCTGGTCGGCCCGGGACATGTTCTCGGTCACTTTTCTCGTCTCCTTCCCCAGTGCTTGACGCTGCGCAGTGTCTGCAGGCAGAGTAGAGCACACGCAACTAAGCGAGCGCTTAGTCGGCACGTGAAGAGGAGACGAGATGAGTACATCCCGGTTTGCCGGTAAGACGGCGGTCGTCACCGGCGCCAGTCGAGGCATCGGTCTGGCGATCGCCCAGCGGCTGGTCGACGACGGCGCCCGCGTGGTGATCACCGCGCGCAAGCAGGCCGCGCTCGACGAGGCCGTCGCGGCGCTCGGGGGACCGGATCACGCCGTCGCGGTGGCCGGTCGTGCCGACGACACCGATCACCAGGATCAGGTGGTGGCGACCGCCCTCGAACGATTCGGCTCGCTCGACTTCCTGGTCAACAACACGGGCATCAACCCGGTGTTCGGGCCGCTGATGGAGATGGACGTCGACGCGGCCCGCAAGATCATGGACGTCAACGTGCTGTCCGCGCTGTCGTGGGCGCAGAAGGCGTACGCGGGCTGGATGGGTGAGCACGGCGGGGCGATCGTCAACGTCGCCTCGATCGCGGGCCTGCGGCCGGCACCGATGATCGCCTTCTACGGCGTGTCCAAGGCCGCGGTGATTCACCTGACCGAGGAACTCGCGATGGAACTGGGTCCGAAGATCCGGGTCAACGCGGTGGCCCCCGCCGTGGTCAAGACGCGCTTCGCCGAAGCCCTCTACGTGGGCCGCGAGGAACAGGCCGCGGCCGCCTACCCGCTGAAGCGGCTCGGTGAGCCGGAGGACATCGGCTCGGTGGTCGCGTTCCTGCTGTCGGGCGATGCGGGCTGGATGACCGGTCAGACCCTCGTGGTGGACGGCGGCGTGCTGCTCGGCGGTGGCGTGTGAGCGCCTTCGATCCGGCCGGGGCGTGCGTCGTCGTCACCGGAGCGGCCGGCGGCATCGGTGCGGCGCTGGCGACCGGGCTCGCCGCCCGCGGCGGCTGGGTCGTCGTCGCCGACCTCGACGCGGCCGGTGCCGACCGCACGGTCGAGGCGATCACCGCGGCCGGCGGAACCGCCCTCGCGGTGGCCGGGGACGCCGCATCCGAGGAGGGCGTCGCCGCCCTGATCGCGACCGCGCGGCAGGCGTACGGCCCCATCGCGGCGTGGTTCGGCAACGCAGGCATCGACGGCGGGCACGGGCTGGAGTCGTCCGACGCGGACTGGGCGCGCACCGTCGACGTGAACGTCATGGCGCACGTGCGCGCCGCCCGCCACCTGATCCCGGAGTGGATCGAGGCCGGCGGCGGCCGATTCGTGGTGACGGCCTCGGCGGCCGGTCTGCTGACCATGCTCGGCGCCCCGGCCTATTCGGTGACCAAGCACGGCGCCGTCGCCTTCGCGGAATGGCTCTCGGCCACCTACCGTCATCGCGGTGTGGTGGTGCAGGCGCTGTGCCCGCAGTGGGTCCAGACCGGCATGATCGACGAGGTGCCCGCCGCACTCCTGGGCGTCGGCGAGGTGCTGAGCCCCGAATCGGTGGCCGACACCGTCGTGGAGGCGCTCGGCGACGACCGGTTCCTCATCCTCCCGCACCCCGAGGTGGCCGGTTACTACGGTGCGCGGGCGTCGTCGACCGACCGCTGGCTGGCCGGAATGAACCAGCTCCAGCAGGTGATCGAGAAGGGGGCCGGCTCGTGACCGATCGGCTTCCCGGCCTCGACCTGGACGCGCTGACCCCGTGGTTCGCCGAGCACGTCGCCGATCCCGGCGCCGCGCTGACCGCCGAGCTGATCGCGGGCGGCAAGTCGAATCTGACATATCTGCTGCGCGCGGGGGAGCGGCGCTGGGTGCTGCGCCGCCCGCCGGTGGGGCATCTGCTCGCCACCGCGCACGACATGGGCCGCGAGTACCGCTTCATGTCGGCGCTGGCCGAGACGGCGGTGCCGGTGCCGGCGATGTACGCGCACTGCGACGACGACGCGGTCCTCGGGGCACCGTTCTACGTCATGGAGGCCGTCGACGGGACGCCCTACCGCCGGGCGTCGGAACTGGTGCCGTTCGGGCCGGAGCGCACGAGGGCCATCGCCGAGCGGCTGATCGACACCCTGGCCGCCCTGCACGCCGTCGATCCGGAACACGTCGGACTCGGCGACGCCGGTCGTCCGGAGGGCTTCACCGGACGCCAGGTCCAGCGGTGGCGCAAGCAGTTCGACGCCGCCCACACCCGTGATCTGCCGGACATGGTCGCCCTGTACGACGCGCTCGTCGCGCGGGTGCCCGCCCGCGACGGGGCGCCGGGCATCGTGCACGGCGACTACCGCCTCGACAACGTCCTGTTCGACGCCGCCGATCGTCCGGCGGCGGTCCTGGACTGGGAGATGGCGACCATCGGCGACCCGCTCACCGATCTGGCCCTGATGACCGTCTACGACCGGGTGGGCAAGCTCGGCGGCGGCGTCACCGACGTCTCGACGGCGCCCGGCTACCTCACCGAGGACGAGGTGATCGCCCGCTACTCGGCCGCCTCCGACCGCGACCTGACCGATTTCGGCTTCTACCAGGCCCTCGCCTTCTTCAAGCTGGCCGGGATCTCCGAGGGCATCCACTACCGCTACGTCAACGGACAGACCGTCGGCGAGGGCTTCGCGCGGGTCGGCGACGGGGTTCCGCTGCTGCTCTCCGCCGGTCTCGCCGCGCTCGCCGACTGACCCGTCCACCACCGATCCGAGGAGCACCGACATGGACTTCACCTTCGACCAGACCACACAGGAGTACCGGGAGAAGCTCCTGGACTTCATGGACTCCCACATCTACCCGGCCGAGCCCGTCTTCGCCGAGCAACTGGCCGCGCTGGCCGACCCCTGGGACTGGGACAGCGTCCCGGTCCTCGCCGAACTGCGGGCCGAGGCCCGGCGCCGCGGCCTGTGGAATCTGTTCCTGCCCGGCGAGCACGGCGCGGGCCTGACCAACGTGCAGTACGCGCCGCTCGCCGAGATCACCGGCCGCAGCCCGGCGCTCGCCCCGGCGGCGCTCAACTGCGCGGCGCCGGACACCGGCAACATGGAGGTCCTCGCCGCGTTCGCCGACGACGCGCAGCGCGAACGCTGGCTCACCCCGCTGCTGAACGCCGAGATCCGTTCCGCGTTCGCCATGACCGAGCCGGACGTGGCCAGCTCCGATGCCACCAACATCGAGATGTCGATCGTGCGGGACGGCGACGAATACGTCATCAACGGCCGCAAGTGGTGGATCACCGGCGCGATGAGCCCCAAGGCGACGATCTTCATCGTGATGGGCAAGACCGATCCCACCGCGGACCGGCACCGGCAGCAGTCGATGATCCTCGTCGAGCGGGACACCCCCGGCCTGGAGGTGGTGCGCGGGATGCACGTCTACGGGTACGACGACGCCAGCCACGGCGGCCACGCCGAGCTGCGGTTCACCGACGTGCGCGTGCCTGCCGAGAACCTGATCGGTGAGGAGGGCGACGGCTTCGCGATCGCGCAGGGCCGCCTCGGCCCGGGCCGCATCCACCACTGCATGCGCTCGATCGGGATCGCCGAACGCGCACTGGAGCTGATGTGCGACCGCGTCTCGACCCGTATCGCGTTCGGGAAGCCGCTGTCCGAACAGGGGGTGATCCGCGACCGCATCGCCGAGTCCCGGGTCGCGATCGAACAGCTCCGGCTGCTCACCCTGAAGGCCGCCTGGCTGATGGACACGGCTGGAAATCGCAAGGCGCACACGGAGATCCAGGCCATCAAGATCGCGACACCGCGCGTGGTCGGGGAGATCCTGGACTGGGCGATCCAGGCGCACGGAGCGGGCGGGCTGTCCCAGGACTTCCCGCTCGCCGAGATGGCCGCCGGGATGCGGACGCTGCGCTTCGCCGACGGCCCGGACGAGGTGCACAAGAACGCCCTGGCCCGCTACGAACTGCGCAAGCAGGCGGCCCGTCACTCCTGACGTCAGGCGGGGCGCACCGGCCCGAGGACCCGGCGGATGTGGTCGTTGGTGAACACGCCGCCGGGATCCAGCCGGGACCGCACGTCCTGGAAGCGATCCCACTCGGGGTAGCGGCCGGCCAGCGCCTCGGCGTCGAGCAGATGCCGCTTGCCCCAGTGCGGGCGGCCGTCGTACGCCGAGGCGATGTCCTCGAAGGCCCGGAAGTACGGCCGCCACGGCATGCCGCGGAACATGTGCACGGCGATGTAGCAGGTCTCGCGGTCGTACGACGGACTCAGATAGGAGTCGGTGTCACCGGCCACGAAGCGCACCTCGACCGGGAAGTTCACCGCGAAGCCCTCGCGCTCGATCGCCCGCGCGAGATCGTCGAGCACGGGCAGGCAGGCGGACCGCGGGACCGCGAACTCCATCTCGGTGAACCGCACGGCGCGCTTGCTCGCGTACACCCGGTAGCTCCGGTCCACGTACTCCGACCCGGAGGCCAGCGCGGTGAGCGTCCGGTTCAGGACGGGAATGGCCCGGGGGAGACGCCTGCCGAGCCGCGAGGCGCCCTCGACCACGGTGTTCTCCAGGAATTCGTTCGCGCGGGCGGCGAGCTCGCCGCGCGGCGCGAGCGGCCGGTCGGTCCGGTTGTTCAGCTTCACCATCGCGGCGCCGGTGTGCGGGAAGTGGAAGAACTCGAAGTGGTCGTTGGTGTCGATCAGCTCGTCGAGCCGGGCGGTCAGCTCGGGCATCGGCATGGTGAACTCACGGGCCGCCAGGGCGAACGCCGGCACCACCTTCAGCCGGTAGGAGGTGGCCACGCCGAGGGCGCCGAGGCTCACCCGCGCCGCGGCCAGCGTCTCCGGGTCGTCGCCGGAGCAGGTCAGCGTGCTGCCGTCGGCGAGCACCAGATCCATGGACTCGATCCCGGTGGCCAGATTGCCGAGCAGCCGGCCGGTGCCGTGGGTCGCGGTCGACGACGCACCCGCGAAACTCTGCTGGTCGACGTCGCCGAGATTGGGCAGCGCCACACCGAGGGCGTCCAGCGCCGGGTTGAGGTCGTACAGGCGGGTGCCGGCGCCGATGGTGACCAGGCCGGCGTCGGCGTCGTAGTGCGCGATACCCGCGAGCCTGTCCAGGCTCAGCAGGAGGCCGTCGGTGGCGACCAGGTCGCTGAACGAGTGCCCGGCGCCCACGACGCGGACGGTCTGACCGGCCTCGGCCGCGGCCGCGACCGCGGTGGACAGTTCCTCGACCGTGGCGGGCGTCAGAATGCGCGCCGGGGTGGCCGACTCGTCGCCCGCCCAGTTGGTCCAGGTCCCGTTGGTGATCGTCATCGCGTGCTCCTCATCGCTGTGATGCACTCCATCGTCGCGGCAACCCCCTCGCGTTGTGAAACACCGAATCGCCGTCGATCTACACTCTGAAGATTGTGGATGTGAACACGCGGCGCTTGCGGGCCTTCGTCGCCGTCGCGGAGGAATTGCACTTCACCCGGGCGGCGGCGCGGCTCTACCTGGCGCAGCAGTCGCTGAGCAAGCAGATCGCCGAGCTGGAGGCCGACGTCGGCACGCCGCTGCTGACCCGCACCTCGCGCCGGGTGGAACTGACTCCGGCCGGGGCGGTGTTTCTGGACGCGGCGCGCGACGTGCTCGCCCGGCTCGATCAGGGGGTGACGCAGGCGCGCAGCGTCGGCCGCGGCGAGCACGCGGTGCTGCGGGTCGGCTTCATCGTGGGTGCCGCCCTGGAACTCACCCCGCTGATCCTCGGGGACTTCGCGGAACGGTATCCCGATGCCCGGCTGGAACTGCGTGAATTCGGGCTGACCGATCCGACCGCGGGACTCGGCACGGCCGAGACCGACGTCGCCTTTCTGCGGCTGCCGTGCGCCACCGACGGCCTCGACGTGTATCCGCTGTTCACCGAACCCTCGGTGGTCGGGGTGCGGTCCACTCACCGGCTGGCCGCCCGCGAGTCCCTCACCCCCGCGGACCTGGCGGATGAGCCGATCGCCGTCGGGCGAACGTCCGACGCGGTGTGGCGCGATTTCTGGACCCTCGCTCGCGCCGACGGGCCGCTGGTGGAGACGTCGTCGCACAGCGAGGAGATGGAGGTGGTGGCCGCCGGTCTGGCCTGCTGCATCACACCGGCCGCCGCGGCGCGGTTCACCCCGCGCCCGGCCGTGCGCTTCGTGCCGCTGACCGGCTACCCGGGCTCGACCGTCGCCGTCGCTCACCGGGCGGGCGCCGACGGGACGCTGGTGCGGGGGTTCGTGGAGACGGCGACGGCCACCGTCGCACGCGAACGTGAGACGGTGGCCGTGATCGGGAACGTCGCCGGGACGCAGACTCAGTCCAGGTAGTCGCGCAGCACCTGCGAGCGGCTGGGGTGCCGCAGCTTGCTCATGGTCTTCGACTCGATCTGGCGGATGCGCTCGCGCGTGACGCCGTAGACCTGACCGATCTCATCGAGCGTGCGCGGCTGGCCGTCGGTGAGGCCGAAGCGCAGCCGGACCACGCCGGCCTCGCGCTCGGAGAGGGTGTCGAGGACGTCCTGCAGCTGATCCTGCAGCAGCGTGAAGCTCACCGCGTCGACCGCGACGACGGCCTCGGAGTCCTCGATGAAGTCGCCGAGCTGGCTGTCGCCCTCATCACCGATGGTCTGGTCCAGCGAGATCGGCTCCCGGGCGTACTGCTGGATCTCCAGCACCTTCTCCGGGGTGATGTCCATCTCCTTGGCGAGTTCCTCCGGGGTGGGCTCGCGGCCCAGGTCCTGCAGGAGTTCGCGCTGGATCCGGCCCAGCTTGTTGATCACTTCGACCATGTGCACCGGGATGCGGATGGTGCGGGCCTGATCGGCCATGGCGCGGGTGATGGCCTGGCGGATCCACCACGTCGCGTAGGTGGAGAACTTGTAGCCCTTGGTGTAGTCGAACTTCTCCACCGCGCGGATCAGACCGAGGTTGCCCTCCTGGATCAGGTCCAGGAACGCCATGCCGCGGCCGGTGTAGCGCTTGGCGAGCGAGACGACGAGGCGGAGGTTGGCCTCCAGCAGATGGTTCTTGGCGCGGTTGCCGTCGCGGGAGATCCAGTTCAGGTCGCGGCGCTGGGCCACCGACAGCTTCTCACCGGACTCCATCACGCGGCGCAGCTTCTCGGTGGCGAACAGGCCGGCCTCGATGCGCTTGGCGAGTTCCACCTCCTCCTCCGCGTTGAGGAGGGCGACCTTGCCGATCTGCTTGAGGTAGGCGCGGACCGAGTCGGCGGAGGCGGTGAGCTCGGCGTCCTTGCGCGCCTGGCGCAGGGCCTCGGACTCCTCCTCGTCCCAGACGAAGTCGCTCGACGACTTCTCGTCCTTGGCGTCGCCGTCCTTGGCCTTGTCGGCGTCCTTCGCATCGTCCTTGACGTCGTCGTCGACCTGCAGGTCCTCGTCGGCCAGATCGATGTCCTCGAGATCCTCGGGCGCGTCGGCGTCGAGCTGCGGCTCGTCGTCGGCGGGAGCCTCGGCCCCGGCCTTCGAGGTCGCCTTCTTGGCCGCGGTCTTCTTCGCGGCGGTCTTCTTCGCCGCGGTCTTGCGCGGCGCCGCCTTCTTGGCCGCGGTCTTCTTCGCGGCGGTCTTCTTGGCGGCGGTCTTCTTCGCGGGGTCCTTGCGGGCGGCGGTCTTGCGGGCCGGAGCGGTCTGATCGCCGGTGTCTGCCTCGACGTCCGGGGATTTGGTGGTTGCCACGTACGACCTTTCACACACTCAATCAACGGCCGCGCGTCGCCGCGCTCACGCAGGAGACGTGAACGGCCTGGTCAGGGGAGTCGATCGAGCTGAACGGGATCGACGCGTTCCATTGTAACGAAACCGACTCGCCGCGGGGTGCGGCGGGAGCGAATCGACGCCGCCGCTACCGGTCGCCGGCGATCGCCATCGCCGCGCCGACGATCCCCGCGGTATTGCGCAGATGAGCAGGGACGACGGGCACCTCGTTGGTCAGATACGGGATCCACTTGTCGGCCTTGCGGCTGATCCCGCCGCCCACCACGAACAAGTCGGGCGAGAACAGCCGCTCGTACATGGTCAGGACGCGGGAGAGCTTGCCCGCCCAGTGCTCGTAGCTCCAGTCGCGGTCCTTGCGGACCTTCGCCGAGGCCCGCTTCTCGGCGATCACACCGCCCACCTCGATGTGGCCGAGTTCCGAGTTCGGGATCAGCACGCCGTCGTAGATGAGCGCCGAGCCGATCCCGGTGCCCAGCGTCAGCAGGATCACCAGGCCCTCGTCGACCGCCGCGCCGCCGCCGTAGCGCTGTTCGGCCAGGCCGGCGGCGTCGGCGTCGTTCAGGACCGCCACGCCCCGGCCGCCGAGCACACCGCTGAAGAGCGCCCGCGCGTCGGTGCCGATCCAGCCGGGATCGATGTTCGCCGCGCTGCGAACCACCCCGTCTTTGACGATGCCGGGCAGCGTGACGCCGACCGGCCCGGTCCAGCCGAAGTGCTCGACGATCTCCGCGACGGTGGCCGCGATCAGGTCGGGCGTGGCCGGCTGCGGGGTGTCGATCCGGTGCCGGTCGCCGACGAACTGACCGGTGCGCAGGTCGACGATCGCGCCCTTCACGCCGGTGCCGCCCACATCGATGCCGAAACCGAGTCCGGAACCGGGGCTGGGGGCGCGGTCGGCGCCGAGAATGGTCACGTCGGACATGAGCGATCCTGTTCTGCTGTGAGGCCGGTGGCGATGCTCACCGAAGCTTACGGCGGATCGGGCCGGACGTGGGGACCACTAGACTCGGACACCGTGAGCGTTGCCGCCGAGAATGCCGACCCGACCCCCGAAGAACTCGCCGAGCTGGCGTGCACCGTCGCCCGGGAGGCCGCCGCGCACGTGCGGGCCCGGCGGCCCGAGGTGTTCGACGTGTCCGGGCACGACGGCGCGGCGAGCGCGGTGAGCACCAAGTCCACGCCGACCGATCCGGTGACCGTCGTCGACACCGAGACCGAGGAGCTGGTGCGCGCACTGCTGCACCGGGCCCGGCCCGGTGACGCGATCCTCGGCGAGGAGGCCGGCGGCAGCGACGACGTGCCCGCGGGGCTGCGCTGGGTGGTCGACCCGATCGACGGCACCGTGAACTTCCTCTACGGCATCCCGGCGTACGCGGTCTCGATCGCGGTCCAGGCCGATGGCGTGTCGATCGCCGGGGCCGTCGTCGACGTGGCCCGGGACGTCGTCTACTGGGCCGCGCGCGGCGGCGGCGCGTTCAGCGCCGGTCCGGGCGAGACGGCGCCGCGGCGGCTGCGGGCCAACCCGGTCGACGACGTCGCGCTCGCGCTGGTGGCCACCGGCTTCGGCTACGCCCCGGCGCGACGTCGCGCGCAGGGCGCGCTGCTCGCCGAGCTGCTGCCGCGAGTGCGGGACGTCCGGCGGGTGGGGGCGGCGGCCCTGGACCTGTGCATGGTCGCCTCGGGGGCGGTGGACGTGCACTTCGAACACGGCCTCTCGCCGTGGGACTGGGCGGCGGGCTCGCTGATCGCGGAGGAGGCCGGCGCCCGGGTGATCGTGCCGCCGCCGACATCGCGATCGGCCGATGGGCATCCGACGGTCGCGGCGGCCCCCGCGATCGCCGACGAGTTCGTGGCGCTGCTGGGCGGCCTCGGCGGGATGGACGCGCTGCCCGAGTGACGCCCGGCCGCGGGCGGCGGGCTCAGCAGGACTGCGCGTGCACCGCGTCGATCAGCGAACGGTCGACGCCGGACTTGGGATTGCGCGGGTCCACCGACCGGAGGGCTTCCAGCGCGGCCTGCACGTCCTGGCTCGGCTTGGTGCCGGTGTAGAACTCGCCGAGCGCGACGTCGACGTTGGTGCCCGCGCGGCCGTCGTTCACCAGCTGGGCACAGGGCACGGCCAGCCACACCGCGGCGGCGGCGCCCTGACCGGCCTGCCCGAACCGGATCTGTGCCACACAGTGCAGGTTGCGGTCGGCGTACACCGTGTCGTCGCCGTAGGCGGGGTCGCCCGCCGCGAAGCCCTGGGCCACCAGATCGTCGGACACCGAGCGGGCCTCACCGCGCGCCGCCGCCGAATTGAGCACGCTGACCCGGAACGTGGACAGCGCCGCCGGCGCGACGCTGAGCATGTCGCTGCGGCCCACCACCTTGAGCTCGGGGGCACCGGCCGCGGTCGGCATATTGCAGTCGGTCGGGTAGCTCTTCTCGCCGTTCCCGGTCAGCGCGTACGTCCAGGCGGCGATCGCGGCCACCACCAGGACGGTGACGATGATGATCGCGGGCGTCATGTTGCGCCGCTTGAACGGGCGGCCCTGCGCATCGGTCGCGTAGCCGGTGGCGAACTTGGAGACCATGCGCCCACCTTAGAGGCCGACGGCCGTCAACCCGCGCAACGGCGCCCGGCAAGCCCGCGATCGGCCGCGCCGCGAGGGCGTGAACAGTCGTTGTTGACCCGGCCGCATCGCTCACCTAGAATTCGGGCGCCCGCCGCGTTCGACTACCGTCCGCGGGGACGGGGGACGAGCCACGAGCGAGCCCTCCGCACGAGAATGACAACGCACTACGACACCCAGGGTTGAGGCACTACATGGCTACCGATTACGACGCCCCACGGCGGAGCAACGATGACGACCTGGCGACGGATTCGCTGGAAGAACTGAAGGCCCGGCGCAACGAGGGCGCCGCCGCCGACGTGGACGTCGACGAGACCGATACCGCCGAATCCTTCGAGCTGCCCGGTGCCGATCTGTCCGGTGAAGAACTCTCGGTGCGCGTGGTGCCCAAGCAGGACGACGAGTTCACCTGCGCGAGCTGCTTCCTGGTGTACCACCGCAACCGGCTCGGTGCGGAGCGTAACGGTCAGCTGATCTGCGTCGACTGCGCCTGAGTCGCGGCACGACGAGAAAGGCCGGCCCCGGGAACGGGGCCGGCCTTCGTCGTCAGGTGGTGGCGTCGTCAGGTGGTGGCGTCGATCTGGCCGTCGGCCGCGGCGGCACCGGCGTCGGTGATGCCCATCGCGGCGAGCACCTTGTCCGGGTGGCGCGTGGAGACCAGCCAGTACGGCGTGGGGTCGTCGGGATCGTCGAGCACCAGCAGTGCCATCGGCTTGATCCACGACCGGTAGACAAGGAACGCCGCCGGGTCGAGCTGGCGGCCCATCGCCGCGCTGCGGGCCGAGGCGGGCACGACGGCGCCGCGGCCGACCACCTCGGCGGGCAGGACGGCCTTGTGCGCGTGGAGGGCCCCGTCGGCGTCGACCCGGACCTGCATCCGGCTCATCGAGAACAGCAGCCAGGCCACCAGGACACCGAGGACCGGATAGAAGACGACGCTCCACGCCTGCCGGTAGGCGGCCAGCTGGGCCTCGTAGCCGAGGAGGGCCACGACGACGGCGCCGAACACCCACCACCACCAGGGAACGGTCAGCCGCTCGGAGTATCGGTCGGCGGCGGAACTCGAGTCGGTCACGAGATCCAGACTAGATGAGTGGTTCCCGGCGGCGGATCGATGCCTTCTCACGCCGTGGCACATCTCACCCGCGTCCCGGCCGGGCCCGGGACCGCCGAGTAAGGTGGCGTCCCGTGACCTCGCAACCGATCAGCTACGAACCACTGCGCGTGGTGCGCCTGGACCCCGACCTGCCGCTGCCGCAGCGCGCGCACGCCGGGGATGCGGGCGTCGACCTGTATTCGACGACCGATCTGGAACTCGCACCCGGCCGTCGCCAGGTGGTCGGGACCGGGATCGCGATCGCGCTGCCGGCCGGCACCGTCGGGCTGGTGCATCCGCGGTCCGGGCTGGCCGCGCGGGCCGGGCTGTCGATCGTGAACGCGCCGGGCACCATCGATGTGGGGTACCGCGGCGAGATCAAGGTCTGCCTGATCAACCTCGACCCGGAGGCGCCGATCGTGATCTCGCGCGGCGACCGGATCGCGCAGCTGCTGGTCCAGCGGGTGGAACTCCCGGAGATCGTCGAGGTGAGCGAACTGGACGACACACAGCGCGGAACGGGCGGCTACGGCTCCAGCGGTGGCCACGCGATCCTCGCCGGCGACGCCCCGGCGACCACGGAGGGATGATTTCGGACATGGCAACCACGCACAAGATCGGCGACACCGCCGGACCCTACGATCTCGGCGACCTGACCACCCGGGCCGATGAACTCGCGAACTCGCATCTCGACCTGGGCTCGGTCCTGGTCCCGGTGGTCGAGGGCGGTCAGGTGACGGTGGAGATGTCGGCCGACCACCAGCCCGAAGCGGTGTACCTGGTGACCCCGGTGGGCCGGATCGGGATCCATGCCTTCGCCGCACCCCGCTCCGGCGGGCTCTGGCGCGAGGTGGCCCGGGAACTGGCCGAATCGCTCGGCGCCGAGGGCGCCGCGACCAGCGTCGAGGACGGCCACTGGGGCCGCGAGGTGATCGCCCGGGTCCCCGGCGGCGAGCACCGGTTCATCGGCGTCGACGGACCCCGCTGGATGGTCCGGTGCGTGGCCAGCGGCCCCGACGGCGACAGCGCGCAGCTCGCGCAGCTGGCCCGGGCGGTGCTGGCCGAGACCGTCGTGCGGCGCGGCAAGGAGCCGTTCCCGCCGCGTGAGGTGCTGCCGCTGGTGCTGCCTCCGGTGCTGGCCGAGCAGGTGGCCGCCGCCCAGGAACAGATGGCCGCCGAGGCCGGAGTCGCCGCACCGGCGGCGTCGTCGCTGGACGACGCGCCCTCGGCCGCGGCACCGGCCTCGCAGGAGACCGACGAGGTGGTGCCCGGCGGGGCCGTCGAGCAGGCTGCCGCGGCGACCTTCTTCACCGAAGACGAGGACGTGATCGAGACGGGTGAGCCGGAGCCGGAAGCGGCCCGTCCGCCGTCGGAGGGTTCGGCCATGGCGCGGCTGCGCGGACGGCGCCGCCGGCGCCGCTAGCCGCTCACCACCCGGTGCGGCCGCTGGCGCGGTGCCACGCCGCGAGGCAGGCATCGCCCAGCCGGCGCGGATCCGGCCCGAACTCGGCGAGCGAGACCTCGGTCAGTGCGGCGCGGGGCGCCGCGGCCGCCCACTCGCGGGCGACCCGGATCGGATGCAGCGGATCGTCGGGCGCGGCGGCGATCGCCAGCGGCACCTGGAGCCCGGCGATCCGATCGACCGTCGGCGCCGTCGCCGAGGCGGCGATCCGCAACTGACCCACCAGGTCGCGGTCGGCCAGTGCCCGCCACGACCGGCTCAGTTCGGCGGCCAGCCAGGCCGGACTGCCCGCGGCCATCCCGGCGATCGCCGGCTCCAGCCCGTCCCCTTCGACGGTGTCGGCGGTGAGCCGGGCCGACAGTGCCGCCAGGCTCTCACCGGGTGCGCCCGACCACGGCGGCAGCGCCGCCCACACGCCCGCACAGACCGTGCCGCCGTCGCGCAGCGCCCAGTCCAGGGCGACCACGGCCCCGAGGGACACCCCGCCCACGACGATCCGTTCGCCGCCGGCGCGGGCGGCCGCGGCGGCCGCATCGAGTTCGGCGCGGTAGCCGCCGAGCAGGTCCGCGGACGGTGCCAGCGCCCGCAGTGTGCCGCCCGCACCGGTCACCGCGGGGCCGAAGGCGCGGCGCAGGTAGTCGTCGTCCGAGCCGGTTCCGGCCATCAGGATCACGGTGGGCATATTCCCGCTTTCTCCGCGTTGTACAGTGTGGACGCACACAATTCCGTCAGTCGGAGGATCGCATGTCTCACTCAGGACTTCTCAAGCGCCTGGGGCGGATGCTCACCGAGGATCTCGATGTCCTCGAGGACGATCGCGTAGACCGCGAGTGTTCGGAGCCCGGTGCGCAGCGCGCCAAGGATTGCTGCCGCGGCGACGAGGCCACCATGGTCGGCGAACTGCGCTCGGTCCAGACCTGTTCACGTAACGCCAAGACCGGCGTGATCGCCGAGTTCTTCGACGGCAGCGACACCGTCCGCCTCAAGTGGCTCGGCCGCAGCCGGATCCCGGGGATCGAGCCCGGCCGCCGGCTCACCGTCCGCGGACGCGTCGCCGTCGCCGACGGCGTCAAGACCATCTACAACCCGTATTACGAGCTGCACTCGATCAACGACTGACCCGGGCCGCTCGTCGACTCAGCTCAGCACCGCGATACCGGCCGTGAGCAGTCCGGCCACCTTGATCACTTCGAACGCCACGTACACCAGATGTGCGTGGCTCCGCTGAGCCGGAACGTTCTCCGGGTCGGCCAGCACCGCGTCGGAACGCCGGGTCAGGGCCGGGCGCACCGCCACGACCTGCACGCCGAGGGCGGCGATCGCGACGCCGAGTCCGGCCAGCGCGGCGGACGGCCAGCCTTCGCCCACGACCGCCAGCACGATCAGGGCGACCGCCAGGGCCGACTCCACCGAGTTCAGCGCCCGGAAGACCAGGCGGCCGATGCCCAGGCCCAGGGGAATGGTGATCCCCGGGGCCTGGAACTTCAGCGGCGCCTCGATGAACGAGATGGCGACGACCATCCCGAACCAGCAGAACACCAGCGCGACTCCGGCCGACAGCGCACCGTTCATCGAGGTCACCTCTTACTTTCCGTGGGGAGTATCGTCCGCGGGATTCAGCCGCGGCCGCCGACGCGGACCAGCTCCGGACCGAAGGTCTCGTAGTGGATCCGGTCCTCGGGGACATTCTTCTCCAGCAGTGAGCCGCGCACCGCGCTGAGGAAGCCGGCCGGGCCGCAGAGCAGCGCGACGGTCTCCGGGTCGATGGCGATGTCGTCGAGCGACATCAGGCCCACCCGGGTGCCGTCCCCGGCGTCGAGGCCGTTCTCGTACCACTGCTCCAGGCTGGCGTCCGGCAGTCGCTTGACCAGCCGGGCCAGTTCGCCGCGGTGCGGCTGGCGCGACCGCGAGCGGTCGGCGTGCAGCACCGTCACCGGGCGGCGGTCACCGGTCTCGACCAGGTAGTTGAGCAGGCCGATCACCGGGGTGCAGCCGATTCCGGCCGAGGCCAGCAGCAGCGGCCCGTCGCCCTCGGGGAGGGTGAGGTCGCCGAACGGGGTGGACACCCGCAGTTCGTCGCCCTCGAAGGCGCGCTCGTGCAGGTAGCCGGACACCTCGCCGTCGAGCTTCACCGAGAACCGCCACGTCGGCTCGCCGGGCGCGCCGGTGAGGCTGTACTGGCGGATCTGGTGGGCGCCGTCGGCGAGCGGGACCTGGACGGAGATGTACTGGCCCGGCGTGAAGGACGGCAGGGCGGTGCCGTCGGTCGCGGCGACGGTGAACGACACGGCGTCGGGCGCCACCTGGTCGCGGCCGACGACGCGCACGGTGCGCCAGACGTCGCCCGGGGTGACGCCGGCCCGCTCGTACAGCTCGTTCTCGCGGCCGATCAGGACGTGGGCCATCTCCCAGTACAGCTCGTCCCAGGCGGCGGCGACCTCGGTGGTCACCGCTTCGCCGAGGACCTCGACGATGGCGCCGAACAGGTGCTCGTGCACGATCGGGTACTGATCGGCGATCACGCCGAGCGAGGCGTGCTTGTGCGCGATCCGGTCGATGATGATGCGCTGCTGCTCGCGGTCCGGATGCAGCTGCAGACGGGCGAAGGCCGCGATCGACCCGGCCAGCACCTTCGGCTGGGTGCCGATCTTCTGATTGGTGCGGTTGAACAGATCGTCGAGCAACTCCGGGTGCGCGGAGAACATCCGCTGGTAGAAGTTCGGCGTGATGTCGTCGAGGGCGCCCTCGACGGCGGGCAGCGTCGCGGCGAGGACGTCACGCGTCTGGTCGGAGATCATGATCGATTCCTGTTCTCTGGGGTGGGGCTGGGGGCTGCGCGGCGGCCGTGCGGCTCGCCGGCCCGTGCCACCTCGGCACGGGAGATCAGGGGGAGGACCGCCGTCGCGGCGCTCGGCACGGTCAGATCGGCGACGGTCAGGGTGTCCAGGCTGGCGTAGAACGCCTCCTGGGCGCGGGCCAGCGCGCCGCGCAGCCGGCAGGTGCGCAGCAACGGGCACGGGCCCGACGGCGGCGTGCACTCGACGAGTTCGTCGTCGCCCTCGAGGGTGCGGGTGAGCCAGCCGAGGCGGGCGGTGCGGCCCAGCGGCGTGATGGTGAGGCCGCCGTCGCGGCCGCGGCGCGAATGGACGACGCCGATCTCCGAGAGGCGGCTGACGACCTTCGAGACGTGGGTGCGCGGCAACTCCAGCTCGGCCGCCAGATCCCGCGCCGTGCGGGTGGTGGCGCCGTCGTCGGAGGCCAGGCGCATCAGCACCCGGAGGCCGATGTCGGTGAAGCGCGTCAGTTGCACGGACCGATCAAAACATAATCGGAATCTGTGATGCGCATTTAAGTGCGCAAGGTCTCAGAAAGGACGAAAGTCCTTGTCATGCAGGGTAATTCGGGTTTTCGGTGCAGGTCAGGGCGTGGACAGCATGGCCTGCTGGAGGTCGTGCTCGGCCTCTTCCGGGGCGATGAAGACGAGTTCGTCGCCGCCCTCGATCGGGTCGTCCGGCTGCGGCACGATCACCCGCCGGCCGCGGATGATGGTGACGAGGGCCACGTCCCGGGGCAGCGCCAGCTTGCGGACCGGCTTGCCGGCGAGCGGGGTGTCGTCGGGGAGGGTGAGCTCGACCAGATTGGCCTGTCCCTGCCGGAAGGTCATCAGGCGCACCAGATCGCCGATGGAGACGGCCTCCTCGACGAGGGCGGCCAGCAGCCGCGGTGTGGACACCGCCACGTCGACGCCCCAG
Source organism: Gordonia marina (assembly GCF_052036135.1). Lineage (NCBI taxonomy): Bacteria > Bacillati > Actinomycetota > Actinomycetes > Mycobacteriales > Gordoniaceae > Gordonia > Gordonia marina. Next base: position 8,368 of record NZ_JBPSDN010000044.1, on the reverse strand, counting down.
TCGTCGGTGAAGAGCCATTCGTTGCGCGGGTCGTTGACGCGCGCGACCACCCGGCCCACCGCGAACTCGGTGGTCGCCAGGAGGCTGACCACCAGGTTGGCCTTGTCGTCGCCGGTCGCGGCGACCATCACGTCGAAGGTCTGCAACTGGGCCTTCTCCAGGTCCTGGAGCTCGCAGGCGTCGGCGTGCAGCCACGTCACCAGGGGGAGGGCGCTCGGGTCGAGGTGGCCGGCGTCGCGCTCGATGAGCGTCACGTCGTGCCCGGCGGTGACGAGCTCGCGGGCGATGGCCCGGCCGACCGCACCGGCACCGGCGATGGCGACCTTCATTCGTTGTCTCCTTCGGAGGGCGGCAGGGCGGCGGTGGCCCGGGCGTGGTCGAGATTGGCCGCCGGCGTCGCGACGAAGACCTCGTCGCCGGCCTGCAGCACGCTGCGCGGCTCGGGGAGCACCGGGCTGCCCATGCGTTCCAGGAAGGCCACGCGGGCACCGGTGAGCGACTGGAACTTGGCGCAGCTCACGCCGAGCCACTCCTCGTGGACGGTCACCTGGGCGAGCACCAGGGAACCGGTCGGGTCGTGCCAGAGCGGGACGCGGGGAGTCTCGCCGAGCGCGGTGATGAAGCGCTCGGTGGTCCACGGCACCGTGGCGACGGTCGGGATGCCCAGCCGCTCGTAGACGGCGGCGCGCTTGGCGTCGTAGATCCGGGCCACGACCCGCTCCACGCCGAAGGTCTCGCGCGCCACGCGCGCCGAGATGATGTTCGAGTTGTCCCCGGAGGAGCAGGCGGCGAAGGCATCCGCGGTCTGGATTCCGGCGTCGATCAGGACATCCCGGTCGAAGCCGACACCGTGGACGGTGCGGCCGCGGAAATCGTCGGCGAGACGATGGAATGAGGACTCGTCGCGGTCGATGACGACGACGTGATGGCCCCGGCGTGACATGGCCGAGGCCAGCCCGGCCCCCACCCGCCCGCAGCCCATGATGATTACGCGCACGCGATGGACGTTACCCGGCGGCGGGTCTACAGTCGCGGAGTGCCTGGAATGACGACGGCGACGACCGCGGCGAAACGACTGCTGCTCGGTCGGCCCTTCCGCAGTGACCGACTGGGGCACACGCTGCTCCCGAAACGCATCGCCCTTCCGGTCTTCGCCTCGGACGCGATGAGCTCGGTGGCCTACGCCCCGCAGGAGATCTTCCTGGTGCTGTCGGTGGCCGGGATCAGCGCCTATTCGTTCGCGCCGTGGGTGGGTCTGGCCGTCGCCGCGGTGATGGTCGTGGTGGTGGCCTCGTACCGGCAGAACGTGCACGCCTACCCGTCCGGCGGCGGCGACTACGAGGTGGCGACGGTCAACCTGGGACCCAATGCGGGCCTCACCGTCGGGGCCGCGCTGCTGGTCGACTACGTGCTGACGGTCGCGGTCTCGGTGACCTCGGCGGCGGAGAACATCGGTTCCGCGGTGCCGTTCGTCCATCAGCACAAGCTGATCTTCTGTGTGATCGGCATCGCGCTGATCGCCGCGGTGAATCTGCGCGGCATCAAGGAATCGGGCGTCTTCATGGCGATCCCGACCTACGCGTTCATCCTCGGGGTCCTGGTGATGCTGGCCTGGGGCTTCGTGCAGATCTTCGCGATGGGCCGCGATCTGGAGGCGCCGACCGCGCACTACGAACTGGTCGCCGAGCAGAACAATCTGACCGCGCTCGCGATGGTCTTCCTCATCGCGCGGTCGTTCTCCTCGGGCTGTGCCGCGCTCACCGGTGTTGAGGCGATCAGCAACGGCGTGCCCGCGTTCCGCAAGCCCAAGTCGCGCAACGCGGCGACGACGCTTCTGCTGCTCGGGACGTTCTCGATCGTGCTGCTGCTGGGCATCGTGCTGCTGGCCCAGCGCCTGCACGCCAAGTACGTGATGGATCCGAAGGTCGAACTGCACGGTCTGCCTGCCGGCTACCAGCAGAAATCGATCATCGCCCAGCTGGCCGAGACGGTGTTCCACGGTTTCCCGGTCGGCTTCTTCTTCATCGCCGTCGTCACCGCCCTGATCCTGCTGCTCGCCGCCAACACCGCGTTCAACGGCTTCCCGGTGCTCGGGTCGGTGCTGGCCCAGGACCGGTACCTGCCGCGGCAGCTGCACACCCGCGGCGATCGCCTGGCGTTCTCCAACGGCATCGTCTTCCTCGCGGTGGCGGCGCTGGCCTTCGTCGTCGCCTTCGGCGCCGAGGTCACCTCGCTGATCCAGCTGTACATCGTCGGCGTGTTCGTGTCGTTCACGCTGAGCCAGACCGGCATGGTGCGGCACTGGACGCGGCTGCTCACCACCGAGACGGACCCGGCGGCCCGGCATCGGATGAATCGGGCGCGGGTGGTCAACGCGGTCGGCATGGTGATGACCGGCACCGTGCTGGTGGTGGTGCTGATCACCAAGTTCACCGCCGGTGCGTGGATCGCCATCGTGTCGATGGTCGTGCTGTTCGCCGTGATGAAGCTCATCCACCGGCATTACCGTTCGGTGGAGCGGGAACTGGAGGCGGCCGCCGCCGAGGACGACGGGGTGCTGCCCAGCCGGACGCATTCGATCGTGCTGGTCTCCTCGCTGCTGCTGCCGACGCTGCGCGCGCTGCGGTACGCCCGGGCCACCCGGCCGGACGTCCTGGAAGCGGTCACCGTGAACGTCGACGACCGGGACACCCGCACCCTGGTGGCGCGCTGGGAGGAGAGCGACACCCACATCCCGCTGAAGGTGATCGCCTCGCCGTACCGCGACATCACCCGCCCGGTGATCAACTACGTGCGCCGGATCCGCCGCGAATCGCCCCGCGACGTAGTGACGGTGTTCATCCCCGAGTACGTGGTGGGCCACTGGTGGGAGCACATCCTGCACAACCAGTCGGCGCTGCGGCTCAAAACGCGTCTGCTCTTCGAGCCGGGGGTGATGGTGACCTCGGTGCCGTGGCAGCTGGACTCGTCGAACCGCGCGGCGCGGCGGAACGAGGCCGACTTCGTCGCACCGGGCGACACCCGCCGCGGGTTCGGCGTCAACCCGCCCAACGAGCGATGACGGTGGGCGAGGAGCTCGAGCTGGCGGTCACCGGATACGCCAACGGTGGCGCGGGCATCGCCCACGACCCCGAGGGCCGGGTGATCTTCGTCACCGGCGCACTGCCGGACGAACGGGTCCGGGTACGGATCGACGACGCGAAGCCGGCGTACGCGAAGGCTCATGTCACCCGGGTCCTGGAAGCCTCCCCGCAGCGGGTGGCCCCGCTCTGCCCGGCCGCGGCCGCCGGGGCCGGGTGCTGCGACCTGGACTACGCCCGCCCCGACTACGCGGCGACGCTGCGCGCCGGGGCCCTGGCCGATGTCCTGGCCCGGATCGGGCACCTGCGCGGCGACGACGTCCCGCCGCCGCCCGCGGTCACCGAACTGTCCGGCGGCGTCGCCGGCTGGCGCGTGCGGACCCGGCTCGCGGTCGGCCGCGACGGGGTGCCGGGGCTGCGGTCGCGCGGATCGTCGCAGCTGGTCACCGAGCCGTGCGCCGCGCCGGATCCGGGAATGCTCCGCGGGCTGGGCGATCTCGACGCGGCCCCGGGGACAGAGCTGGCCGTGGCGGTCGGCTCCGACGGCCGGCGGCACGTCGCCGAACTGGCACCGGCGCCGGGCGGGCGGGGACCCGCCGGGTCGCGCCGGGCCGCCCAGCGGGCACGACAGGCCGCGGCCGCACCGCGCCGCACCCGGATGCTCGACGGCGACGAACTGGTGACCCAGCGCGTCGGCGGCCATACCTGGCGGGTGCCGGTGAGCGGCTTCTGGCAGGCCCACCGCGCGGCGCCGGAGACCTACGGTGCCACCGTCCGGGACTTCGCCGCCCGGATCGACGGGGCCGGACCGCTGCGGGTGTGGGACCTCTACGGCGGGGCGGGCGTGCTCGGCGCCGCGCTGCTCGACGGCGGGCCGCCGGTCGCCCGGATCGACCTGGTGGAGACCGCCCCGGAAGCGCTCGCGGCGGCGCACGAGGCCCTCGCCGACGCGCCGGTGCGGCTGCATCGCGGCGATACCGCGCGCGTCGTGCGCGGGCTGGAGGCCCCCGACCTGGTGATCGCGGACCCGCCCCGCAAGGGCGCGGGAGCCGGCGTCATCGCGGGCGTCGCCGACGCCGGGCCGCGCGCCGTCGTGCACATCGGCTGCGATGCCGCCGCCTTCGCCCGCGATCTGCGCGACTACGTCCGGCACGGTTTCCGGGTGATCGACTGGCGGGCCTTCGACGCGTTCCCACTGTCACACCACACGGAGGCGATCGCGCTTCTGGCGAGTCCGTAGAATGGCTCCATCGCTCCGCCGAAGCCCCGGCGGTTCGCGTCGTGAGATGGACGTCGGTCCGCAGGAGGTTCGCATGGGTGTGCTCGATCGGGTCGATTCGCCGGCGGACCTGGCCAAGCTCTCCGATGCGGAGATGACCGAGCTGGCCGGCGAGATCCGCGAGTTCCTGATCGAGAAGGTGGCCGCCACCGGCGGGCATCTCGGCCCGAATCTCGGTGTCGTCGAGCTGACCCTCGCGATCCACCGCGTCTTCGATTCGCCGACCGACCCGATCCTGTTCGACACCGGGCACCAGTGTTACGTGCACAAGATCGTCACCGGCCGCAAGAACGGTTTCGACACCCTGCGCCAGCGCGACGGCCTCACCGGCTACCAGGATCGCAGCGAGAGCCCGCACGACTGGATCGAGTCGTCGCACGCGTCGGCCGCGCTGTCGAACGCCGACGGCCTGTCGAAGGCCTTCGAGCTGACCGGACAGGACCGTACCGTGGTCGCCGTGGTCGGCGACGGCGCCCTCACCGGCGGCATGTGCTGGGAGGCCCTGAACAACATCGCCGACAGCCACCGTCCGGTGGTGATCGTCGTGAACGACAACGGCCGGTCGTACGCGCCGACCATCGGCGGCTTCGCGCGGCATCTGTCCGGCCTGCGGCTGCAGCCGGGCTACGAGAAGTTCCTGGCCGGCGGCCGCCGCATGCTGCAGGGGACGCCGGTGGTCGGCGACGCGGCGTACGCGGTGCTGCACGGACTCAAGAGCGGGGTGAAGGATCTCGTCGCCCCGCAGGCGATGTTCTCCGACCTGGGCATCAAGTACGTCGGCCCGGTCGACGGGCACGACCTGCCCGCCCTCGAAGAGGCGCTGCGCCAGGCGAAGGCCTTCGGCGGGCCGGTGATCGTGCACACGGTCACGCGCAAGGGCATGGGTTACGCGCCGGCCGAGAACGACGTCGCCGAGCAGATGCACGCGACCGCCAAGATGGATCCGGCCACCGGTGTCGCCCACGGCGCCGCCGTCGAGGACTGGACCTCGGTGTTCTCCGCCGCACTGGTCGCCGAGGGCGCCGCGCGGCCCGAGGTGGTCGCCATCACCGCCGCGATGCCCGGCCCGACCGGCCTGCGGGCGTTCGGGGAGCGGTTCCCGGATCGCATGTTCGACGTCGGCATCGCCGAACAGCACGGTATGACGTCGGCCGCCGGCCTGGCGCTCGGCGGCCTGCACCCGGTGCTCGCCATCTACTCGACCTTCCTCAACCGCGCCTTCGACCAGTTGCTGATGGACGTCGCGCTGCTCAAGCTGCCGGTGACGGTCGTTCTCGATCGCGCGGGACTGACCGGGCCGGACGGCCCCAGCCACCACGGCATGTGGGATCTGTCACTGATGTCGATCGTGCCCGGGATGCGGGTGGCGGCGCCGCGTGACGCGGTGACGGTGCGCGAGGAACTGTCCGAGGCGCTGGACACGGTCGACGGACCCACCGCGGTGCGCTTCTCGAAAGGTGCTGTGCCGCAAGAGATCCCGGCGATCGACCGGCTGCCGGACGGCGTCGACGTGCTGTCCAGGCCGGCGACGGGCGACGGCGACGTGCTTCTCGTCGCGGTGGGCGCGTTCGCGCAGCTGGGCATCGACGTCGCCGCCGGACTGGCGGAACGGGGCATCGGCGCGCTGGTCGTCGATCCGCGCTGGGTGCTGCCGGTGCCCGGATCCATCGTCGAGCAGGCCCGCGAGGCGACGCTGGTCGTGACCCTGGAGGACGGTGGCGTGCACGGCGGAGTGGGGTCGGCCGTGGCCGAGGCACTCTCGGCGGCGCACGTGGACGTCCCGGTCCGTCAGCTCGGTGTGCCGCAGCAGTTCGTGACGCATTCCACCCGCGACGAACTGCTCGCCGACTTCGGGCTGACCGCCGGCGATCTGGTCACGACGATCGCGGCGGATCCGCGGCTGCGCTGAGTCCTGCCGCGGCGCCGAGCGCCTCGGCGATCGGCTCGGCCGTCAGGCCGCGTTGCCAGCGGCGCGCGCCGTGCGCGTCGAGCCAGGCGTCGACCTCACCCGGACCCGCCGGCTCGATGCCCGTCCAGCACAGTTCGCGCAGGACGTCGGGGGCCAGCAGGTTCTCGGCGGGCAGGCCGATGCGGTCGGCGAGTTCCTTGATCGCCGGACGTACCTCGTGGGCGCGGGCCGCGGCCGGCGGATTCCGCTGCTCCCACCGGTTGACCGGCGGCAGGCCGACGACCGGCTGTTTGCGGGGCGGTAACTGCTTCTCGTCGAGCGCGAGAGCGCGGGTGATCGCGTCGAGCCAGACCCGGGCCTGACGACGCTGGCGCGGGCCGCCGAAGACCGGCAGCGCGGTGAGCGCGGCCTCGGTGGTGGGCGCGGCGGTGGCGGCCGTGATGATCGCCGAATCCGGCAGGACGCGGCCCGGGGCGATGTCGCGCCGCTGCGCGATCTGCTCGCGCGCCGCCCACAGCTCGGCGACGACGGCGAGCTGGCGCTGCGTGCGCAGGGTATGGATGTTCGACGTCCGACGCCATCGGTCGGTGCGCGGCGACGGGGGCGGTTTGCGCAGCTCATGGGCGAACTCTTCGGTGGCCCACTCCAGCCGGCCCGCGTCCGCCAGGGCGGCGCGCATGGCCGCGCGCAACTCGACCAGCACCTCGACGTCGAGGGCGGCGTAGTTCAGCCACTCGGCGGGCAGCGGCCGGTGCGACCAGTCCGCCGCGCCGTGCCCCTTCGCCAGGCCGAGCCCGAGGAAGTGCGCGACCATCGCGGCCAGATTGACCTTCGGCAGGTTCAGCAGCCGGCCGGCCAGTTCGGTGTCGAACAGCGACGTGGCGCGCATACCGAGCTCGGTGAGACAGGGGAGATCCTGGTCGGCGGCGTGCAGGATCCATTCCGGGCCGTCGAGGACGTCGATCAGCGGGCCGAGCGCATCCGGATGCTCGATGGGGTCGATCAGGAAGGTGCCCGAGCCGGTGCGCCGGATCTGGATCAGATAGGCGCGCTGGGAATAGCGATAGCCGCTGGCGCGCTCGGTGTCGAGGGCGATCGGTCCGGTGCCCGCGGCCAGTGACTCGGCGGCGCGGGCGAACTCGTCCGGCGTGGCGAGCAGGTCCGGAACCCCGTCGGCCGGGGCGAGCAGCGGGGACGGCTCTGGCGCGGTCACCGGAGGTTCGGCCGTCCCAGCGAGGAGGTGCCCGCCGGCGGGAGCCCCGCCGCACTGGCGAGGACCTCGCAGAAGGCCTCCAGATGTCCGGCGAGGGCGCTGCTGGTCGGCGTCCACGACGCGCGCAGTTCCAGCTGATGGGCGCGCGGCGGGCCGGCGATGTCGCCGTACCGCACCGAGGTGGTCGCGGTCACCGTGCCGCCCAGCGCCACCACCGCGGGGGTGTCCGAGCCGAGCGGGGGCAGTGATTCGGTGCTGCCGCTCGGTACGCCGAGCGCTTCGGTGAGCCATTCCCAGGCCACCTCGGGCAGCAGCGGGTCGTTGGCGAGGTCGGCCTCCACCTCGGCCTGGATGAACGCGACCAGCCGGAACGTGCCGTTCCACGCCTCCTGGCCGGAGGGGTCGTACAGGAGGACCAGGCGGCCGAAGGCGCTGCCCGCGGAATCGGCAGGCACCAGGGACGGGTCGGTGACGTCCGGCGGAGCCACCTCCACGCCGAGCGCGTAGCTGTACGGCGCGAGACGCTGCGGCGGGCGGATCGATCCGACCTCGAGTTCCCCGCGGATCGACGCGCCGTGCAGCGACTGCACGGCGGCGGTGAAATCGGCGGGTTCCGACTGTGCTCCTGTTGTCACACGCGTCACATTAGTGTGTTGGGACTTATCGGGTTCTTAGGCGCGCCGGAGACGGTGCTGCCAACGGGAACGATGTCAGGGCAGCTTCTCGAAGACCAGCGTCGCCTGGATTCGGTCGCCGCCGCCTAGATGAGTGATTCCTGGGGTTAGTGGTCGTAGGCGGTGAGTGATCGGCGGATTTTGGCGGCGATGGTGTCGTTGTGCCAGATCGCTGCGGTCATGGCGAGGATGCGTTGGGCGATCCGGGTGCAG
>NZ_JBPSDN010000043.1:0-31618 GCF_052036135.1 Gordonia marina | reverse complement strand
ACTCACCAGAAAGGTGCTCCCTCGCTCTGACGTAATCGGACTGTCGCAAGAACGATTATCGCAGGTGAGAGCACCTTTCTTCATGCATCAGGGTCGGCGAGTCGAATTCACCGATGAAAGAACCAGGCTAGCAGGTGGCGGACGGCCGATCAGTGTCTCGGTCCGAATCTCTCCGGCCCGTCTCGCTGACGACTTGGATTAAGTTACACACTCATTTCGTCGATCACAAATCGGCTGGTCAGGAAGCTTTCCGGCCGGTGTCGTCGACGACCGCGAAGTCAGTCCTGCCGCGGCTTCACGAGCGGGAAGAGCACCGTCTCCCGAATCCCGAGACCGGTGAGCGCCATCAGCAGGCGGTCGATGCCCATGCCCGTGCCGGTAGTCGGCGGCATCGCGTACTCCATGGCGGTGAGGAACTCCTCGTCGAGCACCATGGCCTCGTCATCGCCGGCCGCGGCGAGCCGCGCCTGGTCGACGAAGCGTTCGCGCTGGATCACCGGGTCGACCAGCTCCGAGTAGCCGGTGGCGAGCTCGAAGCCGCGGACGTAGAGGTCCCACTTCTCGACCACACCCGGCACCGTGCGATGCGCGCGGACCAGCGGCGAGGTCTCGACCGGGAAGTCCCGCACGAAGACCGGCTGGTCCAAGTGCCGGCCCACCATGTGCTCCCACAGCTCCTCGACGAGCTTCCCGTGGCCGTAGCCCTTGTCCTTGGGGACCTCGAGGCCGACTTCGGCGGCGATGCCGAGGAGTTCGTCGACCGTGGTGCCCCGACCGTCGGCCTGCGGGATCACCTCGCGGCCGAGCGCCTCGGACAGCGATGGGTACATCTCGACGCTCATCCAGTCCCCGGAGAGGTCGTAGGTGGATCCGTCCGGCATCGTCGGAGTGAGGGTGCCGAGCGCGCCCTGCGCGACCGACTGCACCAGTTCGCGGATCATCGTCGCGGAGTCGTTGTAGTCGCCGTACGCCTGATAGGTCTCCATCATCGCGAATTCGGGCGAGTGGGTGGAGTCGGCGCCCTCGTTGCGGAAGTTCCGGTTGACCTCGAAGACCTTCTCCAGGCCGCCCACCACGCACCGCTTGAGGAACAGCTCGGGTGCGATGCGCAGGTACAGGTCCATGTCGAAGGCGTTCGAGTGGGTGACGAACGGGCGCGCGGCGGCACCGCCGTGCAGCGTCTGCAGCATCGGGGTCTCGACCTCGAGGAAGCCGCGACCGGCCATGAACGCCCGCAGCTGGGCCATCACCGTCACGCGGGTCCGCGCGATCTCGCGAGCCTCCGGCCGCACGATGAGATCCACGTAGCGCTGCCGTACGCGAGACTCCTCGTTCATCTCCTTGTGCGCGACCGGCAGCGGGCGCAGCGCCTTCGACGCCATCTCCCACGCATCGGCCATGATCGACAGCTCACCGGTGCGCGAACTGATCACCCGGCCGTGCACGAAGACGATGTCGCCGAGATCGACGTCCGCCTTCCATCGCGCCAGGGATTCCTCGCCCACCCCGTTGAAGCTGACCATCGCCTGCAGCTGGGTCCCGTCGCCCTCCTGCAGCGTGGCGAAGCAGAGCTTGCCCTTGTTGCGCAGGAAGATCACGCGCCCCGCGACCCCCGCCTCGACGTCGGTCTCGGTGCCGGCTTCCAGGTGACCGAACTCGGCGCGCAGCTCGGCGAGCGAGTGGGTGCGGGCGACGCCGACCGGGTACGCCTCGCGACCCTCTCCGAGGATCCGCTCGCGCTTCTCGCGGCGGATGCGCAGCTGCTCGGGGGTCTGGTCGTCGGTCTGGGGCGCCTGGTCACTCACGAGGTAACAGGTTAGGCGCGCCCCTGGTCCGCGGTCGAATTGGGCGAGGAGGGGTTTCGACGAGCTCAGCCGGCGGAGTCGGCCATCCGGCGAGGCGGAGCTTTCCACGGCTCGACCAGCGGAGCGACCCCGCCGGCCAGGCGAACGTCTCGGCGAGCCACATCAGCGGAGCCGATCGACCAGCGAGGCGAAAGCCTCGACAAGCTCGACCGACGGAACGACCTCATCGGCAGAACGCATCTCAACAGGCTCCACCAGCGGAGCGAACCCAGCGGCGGAGCATGGTCTTTCGGCAGGCTAAACCGGCGGTCCGTGTCAGCCGGTGGGGCGACGATCTCGACAAGGTCGACCGGCGACGAAGCGATCCCGTCAGCAGAGCGCGGTCCTCGGCAGGCTCCCAGCGGAGCGACCTGATCGGCGAAAGTGGGAGGGTTTCGACAGGCTCAACCGGCGAAGCCGATCAGCCGGCGCAGCGAGAGCGACAAGGTCAACCGACAGAGCGGGTCGACCGGGGGAGCGCGAGTCTCGACAAGCCCAACCACCGGAACGACCCATCGACAGAGCAAGGCACGGCAACCTCAACCAGCGGAACCGATCGACCAGCGGGCCGGGGCAACGACACCGCCGATCGACGAAGTGGGTCGACCGGGGAAGCGCGAGTCTCGACAGGCCCGGACCCCATCGACAGAACAAAGCCCGCCGACAAGCTCAACCAGCGAAACCGATCAACCGGCAGAGCGTCAACCGGCGGAGCCCGTCGACCGGTGAGGCGCAGGTTTCGACGACTCAATCAGCAGGGCCGACCGACCAGCGAGGCGAAGGGCCAGCGTGGCGACGTTCCCGGGGAGTGACCGGCGGAGCGACCCGACCGGCGACGTGGAGGCCTCGGCAAGCTCAACCACCCGAGGGCCGGTCACGAGAAGAAGCGGTGGGCGTCGGAGGTGTCGGTGCCGCCGATACCGGCGTCACGCAGGGCGAGGTGGCCACCGACCAGGAAGCGGGCTCCGCGGATGCCGCGCGCCTGGAGGTGCCAGGCCAGGAATTCGGCGTCGTAGCCGTCGTCGGTGACCAGGAGCCACTGGGCGTCGTACGACGCCGAGCGCAGCGACGACGGCGTCCCCGGCGTGAGGAGTGCGAGGGCCTCGGAGAGGTCGAGGGCGAGGGCGCCGAGCAGTGCGCCGTGCGTCCGGCGCGATTCGGCGGGCCGCAGATCGACGACGCGGATGCCCGCGTCGAGCGCGGAGCGGTACTGCTCGACCTGCACCGAGAGCGGTGCGGGCGGTACGGCGAGCGGGGCGACGGAAGTGGTGACGGGAACGTCGATGGCGAGAGTCATCGGAAGAGTCCTCAGGGTGTGAGAGAGGGAGGGTCAGCGAGTGGGAGCCGGCCGCGAACGCGGCTAGCTCTGACAACACTCCTGACAGCTCTTCATCACGACGACGATTCTGCCATGCGACGCACACTCACCGAAAGAGTTTTGTGCACGGCGAACGGGAACCGCCGCACCCACCTCCGATACACCCCTGTATCCAAAGGCAGTGACGCCCGTTACAGTTCCATTCATGTCCGATTCATCTCACGTTCCCGCCGCGCGCCCCGGCATCTCCCGACGCGACTTCCTGGTGGCGGGCGCCGCCGGTGCGGCCGCACTGGCCGCGGGCTCGGCGGCCGGGGGCCTGGCGCACGCCGAACCGGGCGCGCTGGGCGGCGCACAGGTCGCCGGCACGACCCTCGCGCAGGTCGCCGTGCCGGGCCGCGCACGCAAGGGCGGATACCGCAAACTCACCAGGGGCGCGGGCTGGCCCCTGGTGGTCCGCCAGGAACTGGCCACCGCGCACGCGGGCCGGGAGGGCAAGCGGAGCGGCCTCGCGTCGTTCGTCCAGATGACCGACATCCACATCACCGACGTGCAGAGTCCGGCACGGTTCGAGTACGTGCACCCGATCCAGGGTCCGGCGTACCGCCCGCAAGAAGCGCTCGGCACGCAGGGCGCCGTCGCACTGATCAAGCGCATCAACGCGCTCCCGGGCGGGCCGTTCACCGGCCGGCGGTTCGACTGTGTGATCAGCACCGGCGACAACACCGACAACCACGAGCACATCGAACTCACCTGGTTCCTGCGCCTCCTCTCCGGCGGCGACATCACCCCGAACACCGGCGCGAAGAACCGCTTCGAGGGCGTGCAGGCACTCGGCTCACAGCTGTACTGGCGACCCGAACTCGCGTCGCGCGACATCTACAAAGACCGCGGCTTCGAGCAGATCCCCGGCTTCCTGCGCGCGGCGATGCGCACGCACCGCAGCCCGGGGCTCACGACGCCCTGGTACGCGGTCTTCGGCAACCACGACGACCAGTTCCTCGGCACCGTGCCGAACGGGATCCTCGACGGGATGTACACGTCGGCGGTCAAGTTCGACCTGCCCGGCACCGATCCGGCCGTCTCGCAGATCGCCGACGCGATGGCGTCGAACCCGGCGGCACTCGGCCCGCTGCTGTCCCAGCTGCGCGTCACCGGGCCGTCGTTCCCGGTGACGCCGGACGCGCGGCGCCGTCCGTACAGCGCGCGGGAATTCGTCCGGCGGCACTTCGAGCCGGGTGCGCGCGGTCCCGGCCCGGTGGGGCACGGCTTCGCCGACCCGGACGGCCCGACCTGGTACACCTTCCCGATAGCACCCGGCGTGCGCGGTATCGCGATGAACACCACCAACAGCCTCGGCATCGCCGACGGCTCGATGGGCGAGAAGCAGCTGCGGTGGATCGAGCGCACCATCGCCGCCCACCCCGACGAGCTGATCCTGGTCTTCAGCCATCACACGTCGAAGACGATGACCGCGAAGCTGCCCAATCCGGAGACGCCCGGCGAGAACCAGTACCTGGGCGACGATCTGGTGGCCATGCTCGCCCGGCACCGGAACGTGATCGCCTGGGTCAACGGCCACACTCACCGCAACGAGATGATCGCGCACCGTGGCAGCACCCCGGAGCACAGCTTCTGGGAGATCAACACGGCCAGCCACATCGACTTCCCGCAGCTCGCGCGGATCATCGAGGTGGCCGACAACCGCGACGGCACGCTCAGCATCTTCACGCCGCTGATCGAGGCGGACAGCCCGTACACCGCCGACGAGGACGACCTCTCGGCGACCGGGCTGGCCAGCCTCTACCGCGAACTCAGCTACAACGACCTGCATCGCGACGACGACCTGCTCGGCAAGGTGGCCGACCGCAACTGCGAGCTGCTGCTCGCGCACCCGCTGCGCTGACCGCGGCGGGCGGCGGCCGATCCGCCGCCCGCCGCGCGCATCAGCGGATGACGTCGCCGCCGGACAGCACGACGGTCTCGCCGGTCATGAAGCCGGCGTCGCTCGAGCCGAGGATCTGCACCCAGCGGGCGATCTCCGAGGGCTGCGCGACGCGGCCGATCGGGATGCCGGCCGCCGCCTCCTCCATGCGGCCGGTGGCGGCGTTGCCCGGAGTCGCGACCCAGCCGGGCGCGATCGCGTTGACCCGGATGCCCTTCGGCGCGAGTTCCAGCGCGAGCGACTTGGTCAGCATCACCACCGCCGCCTTCGACGCGCAGTAGAGCAGCTGGCCCGGCGACACGGTGAAGGCGTCGACCGACGCGAAGTTCACCACCGCCCCGCCGTCGGACATGCGGGCGACGGCCTCGGCGGTCACGTTCAGCGTGCCGAGGACGTTGACGTCGAACACGAGGCGGTAGGTGGCCTCGTCGAAGGTGTCGAGGGTGGTCGGCGGGTAGACGCCGGCGATGTTGGCGACCAGCGACACCGGGGCCCCGCCGGCGGCGAGGTGGCTGTCGATGGCCTGGCCGATGGCCGCGCGATCGGTGACGTCGACGGCGACCGTGCGGACCGTCCCGGTCTCGGTGGCGTATTCGGTGGCCACCCGGTCGAGGGCCAGGACCTGCCATCCGGCGTCGGTCAGCAGTTCGGCGGCGGCGCGGCCCATGCCGCTGGCGGCGCCGGTCACGATGGCGGTGTTCACAGTTCCACTTCTTTCTCTCGGTGGGCGTCGGGATGGTCGACGCCCATCACGGCGGTGTCGGCGATCTCGGCGCGCAGCTCTTCGGCACCCGCCGCGTCACCGGCATCCTCCAGCTGCTTGGCGGCCACCGACTCGGCTTCCAGCATCTTCATCTCGGGAACCGCGAACCCGCTGCGCAGCGCCCAGCCGTACGCGATGAGCGAGATCGCGATCGAGACGAGCACGTCCCAGGGGAAGGCCAGCAGCGGCTTCTCCAGCGGCCCGTACGACCCGATCCCGGCGATCACCACCTGACCGAGCAGCAGGAACACCAGCCAGTAGCCGCCACGCAGGTGCGGCAGGCCGTCGTCGCTGGTCAGGAACCGCAGCACGGCGAGGAAGACGACGCACAGCGCGATCGCCCCGCCGAGATACCAGAACATGGTCGACTTGTCGGTGGTCATGCTCGGTACCGCCAGCACGTACTTGCTGCGGGCGGCGACCCAGATCCAGCCGATCAGGAAGAGCGTCGCGAGCAGCGTCGCGGGCCCCCGCTTGACCCAGCCGTTGTACGTGGAGAAGGTGACCGCGTAGACGCTGAGCGCACCGAGCAGGATCGTGTTCAGGTTCACCAGCGTCACGAAACCGCACCAGTAGATGATCAACGACGCCGCCGCGAACCCGGCCGGTGCCAGCAGCCGCGCGGCGGGCAGGCGGTACGGCCGGACCAGGTCGGGCGCGGTACGGCGCATCACCATCAGCGCCACCGACGCGGCCATCGTGCTCAGCACCAGCGCCGAGGAGATGAAGCCGACCAGACGGTACCAGCTGGGCGCGGGCGCGAAGAACAGACAGCCGACGATGAACGTGACGATCGCCGACGCGGCCGGCACACCGTGCTTGTTCATCTTGGTGAGGGCGCGCGGGAAGAAGCGGTTGATCGCCAGGCCGTAGCCGACGCGGGCACCGCCACCGAGGTAGAGGTAGCCCGCGGCGCCGGGCGAGATGATCGCGTCGAGCAGCAGGACCGACACGAACGCGCCGAGCAGGGCGTAACCGGACGCCTTCAGGGCGGCGTTCAGCGGACCGTCGGCCCACGAACTGCTCTCCAGCGCGGCCCAGTCGCCCGGGTTGATGCCGGCGTCGTGCCAGTCGATGGCGCCGATGAGCGCGACCTGCAGACCGATGTAGATGAGCACCGGGATCACCACGCAGCCGACCGTGCCGATCGGGATGTTGCGTTTGGGGTTGCGCACCTCACCGGCGAAGTCGATGACGCCGCGGAAGCCCATCAGCGCGAAGGCGATGCCGGAGACCGCGACCGCCTGCAGCGTCGAGGAGAAGCCGGAGTGGCTGCCGCCGCCGTTCCCGAAGAAGCCGTAGTCGGTGTAGTTCTTCGAGTTGAAGACGAAGAACAGCATGATGAAGGTGATCGACGGAACGATGATCTTCCACCAGGTGATCCACCGGTTGGCCTCGGACAGGAGCTTGACGCCGAACAGGTTGATCATCAGGAACAGCACCATCAGGAGCAGACCCACGACGATGCCGCGCGGCCACGACAGCATCGAGATGCCGTCGGACTCGGTGAGCAGCCCCAGCTTCGGGTACAGGCCGCCGACGTAGGTGATGGCGGCGATCGCCTCGATGGCCGGCAGCGACACATTGGCCAGCCAGTACGACAGACCCATGATCCAGCCGGAGAGACCGCCGTGCGAGAGATAGGGGTAGCGCACGATCGCGCCGCTGAACGGCAGCGCCGTACCGACCTCCATCCAGGCCAGCGCGATGATCATGGTGAGCAGACCGCCGATGATCCAGGAGACCACCGCCGACGGGCCGGCGATGCCGGCGGCGGCGAGCGCCGCGAACAGCCAGCCGGAGCCGATCTGGCCGCCGATACCGATGAACATCGCGGCTTGCAGCGACATCCGCCGTTCGAATTTGGCGTCTGTCTCATAGGTGACGGGTGGCGACGACGTCGACATGGTCCCTCCGGGGAAAGTCGGTGCAGGAGACCGATCGTCGACGGTGACGACCAGCGCTTTCCGAGTCTGAGGGAGACCTTAGAACTAGGTAAAGCCATGAATTCTACAAGCAGAACAAGGATTTACCTATGGCTAGACGGTGGGTGCCGGGCCCGGAATGGCCGAAAGGAGTGCTCGGGCCAGGTTCACCACGGCGGTCGCGGCGGGCGAAAGCACGGCGTTGCGGCGCCAGACGAAGCCGTACTGCTCGATCAGCGGCGGGTCGAGCGAGGCGCCGTGCAGCCCGTGGGTGAAGCCCAGCGTCTCGACGACGGGCGGCGACGCGATGGTGTCGCCCACCCCGCGCCGGGCGAGTTCCAGCGCGACGGCGTACGACTCCACCTCGATCGCCGGCCGAATGGTGTGGCCCGCCGCCTGCGCCCGCGCGTTGAGCTGCAGGCGGGTGGGATCCATGTCGCCCCAGCGCGCCTCCGGCAGGATCAGGCAGGCCTCGGCGATGGCGCCGATCCCGATCGGCCCGGCGGCCCGCTCGGACGCGGCCGTGTAGTAGCGGGCCTCTGATCGCCAGACCACCGGGCTGACCTGGAGGCCACGGTCGTCGACCGGCAGCGCCACCACGCCCGCCTCGAGGTCGCCGCTGCGGACCGCCTCGGCCACCTGAACCGAGTTGAGTTCCTCGATCCGGAGCGAGACGCCCGGGTACAGCGCCCGGAACTCGGTGATCAGGTCGACGTTGATCAGGTCGTGCGAGCTGGAGAACGTCCCGAACGACACGCTGCCGCCGGTCAGATTGCGGACCGGATCGACCGCGGCCGCCGCCTCCTGTGCCGCGGCGAGGGTCCGCTCGGCATAGGGCACCAGGATCCGCGCGGCCTCGGTCAGGATCAGCTTGCGGTTGGTCCGGGTGAACAGCGAGACGCCGAGCGCACGCTCCAGCCTGCGGATCTGCTCGGACAGGCTGGGCTGCGCGATGAAATTCGCCTCGGCCGCCGCGGAGAGCGATCCATGCTCGACGGCCGACAGGAAGTACGACAGTTGCTGCAGCGTGATCGATGGTCCGGCCATCACTCAAGGTTAAACCTTGATGTGGGTGCAGCTAATGGATATGGACCGTATGGCGTTCGGCGTCGAACAATCGTCAATCAGGAGGGGCCGACGGAGCGCCCCCACGAGACGAAGGGACGCGACATGGCTCGCATCTGCATCATCGGCGCCGGCGCTGCCGGACTTTCCGCCATCGCTCAGCTTCGCGCCGCCGGGCACGACGTCGAGTGCTTCGAGAAGACCGATCGCGTCGGCGGCCACTGGCACACCGACTACGAAGCGCTGCACCTGATCACCGCGCGGGACGCCACGCACTTCGAGGACTTCCCGATGCCGGCCGACTACCCGCACTTCCCGCGGCGCGACCAGGTTCGACGCTACATCGAGTCGTACGCCGATCACGCCGGTCTGCGCGAGCACATCGCCTTCTCCACCGAGGTGGTCTCCGCCGAGCCCGTCCCGGCCGGCGACGCCCCGGTCGGCAGCGCCGGATGGCGGGTCGTGACCAGCCGCGGCGACGAGGGTATCTTCGACGGCCTCGTGGTCGCCAACGGTCACCTGTGGAGCCCGAAGGTCCCCGAGGTCCCCGGCACGTTCACCGGCAAGGCCGTCCACTCGAGCGAGTACAACAACGTCCGCGACCTCGAGGGCACTCGCGTGCTGGTCGTGGGTGCCGGCAACTCCGGCTGCGACATCGCCGTCGACATCGCCCAGCACCGGCTCGAGGCGGACGTCGTGGTGCGCAAGGGCATCCACTTCCAGCCCAAGATGTACTTCGGCGTGCCGCGCCAGCAGGTGGCCTGGATGAGCGAGTTCGACGCCACCGAGCAGGACCTCATCGCCCGGCTGCTCGCCCGCGTGGCGATCGGCGAGAACAACGCGTACCCGGGCCTGCCGATGCCCGAGTCCCGCGACCTGGCCGGCGGCGCGACCACCGTCAACGACCTGCTCCTGTACTGGATCCAGCACGGCCGCGTCACCGTCCGCCCCGGCATCGAGCGGTACGACGGCAAGACCGTTCACTTCTCCGACGGCACCAGCGCCGAGTACGACTCGATCGTCTACGCGACCGGCTTCAACGTCGCCCTGCCCTTCCTCGACGGCGACCTGCTCGGCAGCGAGGACGGCGTCCCGCGCCGCTACGCCGGCGGGATCCTGCCGGAGGGCGCCGAGAAGCTGTACTTCGTCGGCCTCATCGCGCCGCGCGGCCCGCAGATCCCGATCTACGGCGTGCAGTCCAAGCTCGTCGCCGAGATGATCGCCCTGCAGGAGGCGGCCGGCCCGCTCGGTATGGCGCTGGCCAACTACTTCTCCGTGATGCAGGAGCCCGAGCTGCGCATCGACATCGTCCGCGCGATCTGGAACGACCAGATGGCCGACACCGAGCGTCTGCTCCGGTCGCTCGCCGCCACCCCGGCGCTGGCGACCAGCGGCGCGAACGGAAACTGAGGCCCGCCATGACGACCGCTTCCCTTCCCCCGTGCGCCGGCCGGCTGGCCGGCCGGGTCGCCCTGATCACCGGCGGCGCCCGCGGTCAGGGCGCCGCCCACGGCGACCGGCTGTCCGCCGAGGGCGCCACGGTCTACCTCGCCGACGTCCTCGACGACGAGGGCGAGCAGACCGCGGCCGCGCTGCGCGACCGCGGCTCGGACGTGACCTATCTCCACCTGGATGTCACCGATCCGGACGGCTGGGCCGCGACGGCGTCGGCGATCGCCGAGCGTCACGGCCGGCTGGACGTACTGGTCAACAACGCGGGCATCGTGCATGTCACGCCGATCGCCGAGGAGACACTGGAGGCCTGGAGCCGGCTGCTCACGGTGAACCTCACCGGCGCCTTCCTCGGACTGCAGACCATGCTGCCGCTCCTCACCGAGTCGGCGGCCGCGGCGGTGATCAACACGTCGTCGATCTTCGGTCCGTCGGGGGCGATCGGCTACGCCGCGTACGCCGCGAGCAAGGCCGGACTCCTGGGCCTGACCCGGACCGCGGCACTCGAACTCGCACCCGCGGGAATCCGGGTGAACGCCCTGGTCCCGGGTGGTGTGGCGACGCCGCTCAACGCGAACGAGCCGGGCACCGGCGTGGTGCCGGAGACGCCGCTGGGGCGTCGTGCCGACCCGGTGGAACTCGCGTCGGCGGTGGCCTTCCTGGCCTCTGACGACGCGCGCTTCATGACCGGCACCGAGCTGGTGGTGGACGGCGGCTTCCGGGCCCGCTGAGCAATATTTGACCCATAGGTCAAAATAGGGCTATGGTCTCCCCATGGGAAGGCCCCGCACATTCGACGAGGACGTCGTCGTCGCCCGCGCGATGGAGACGTTCTGGACCCACGGCTACGCCGGCACGTCGCCGGCCCGGCTCGCCGAGGCGACCGGTATCGCCAAGGGCAGTCTGTACAACGCCTTCACCAGCAAGCGCGACCTGTTCGACCGCTGCCTCGACCGCTACCATCGCCAGATCGCGGAGATGGCCGCAGAGCTGCTCGAGCGTCCGGGCACCACCCGGGACTGCTTCCGGGCGGCTCTGCGGGCCGTGGTCGACGACGATCTGGCGCAGCCGCAACGGCGCGGCTGCCTGATCGGCAACACCGCGGTGGAACTGGCCGGGGAGGACGGCGAACTCGCGCGGCGGCTCCGCCGCATGCAGGACGAGTCGACCGACTGGTTCGCCGAACGAATCCGCCGCGGCCAGCGCGACGGGGACGTCGCCGCGCAGGCCGACGCGCGGGCGCTCGCCGAGCACTTCGCCACCGTGCTCGCCGGACTCCGGGTGATGGCGATGACCCACGACGCACCCATGCTGTACCGCACCATCGAAACGGCCCTGACCGTGCTCTGACCCCCACCGCCTCCGGCGCCGCCCGGTGCCGGCTTCCGGGCTACCCCAGTTTTAGACCCGGAGTTCAAGAAAAGAGGAATCGCATGAGCACCACCGACTTCCAGCACGACTACCTGTCCACCTGGACCGAGCCCGATGCCCGCGCCCGCCGCGAGGTGATCGACCGGGTGTGGTCGCCCACCGGGCGCCTCGCGGTCTCCTCGCTCGGAATCACCATCGAGGGCGCGGAGAACATCGCAGCCCATGTCGGCGCCGTCCACGACGATCTGATCGCAGGCAAAGGCCTCGTCTTCCGCTACGACCAGGCGGTCGAGTCCGGCGACGGGCTCCTCCTGCGCTGGTCGATGCTCACCCCGGCCGGTGATGTCGTCGGCCGCGGCGCCGACCTGGTGTTCCGGGACGACGAAGGTCGCGCCCGCGCGGTGTACATGTTCATGGGCGTGAACTGATCACCGGGCTAGGCGTGGACGACGACGCTCGTGGTCGCGCGGAGCATCGTCGAGCCCGCCGCCGTCAACTCGGTGACGAGTTCGACGTCGGCGCGGCCGCGGGCGTCGTCGACGTGCACCGCCTCGATCCGCGCCCAGCCGGACAGGACGTCACCGGCGCGCACCGGGCGCAGGAAGTAGACGTCGTTCAGCGACCGGCCGGCGATCACCTTCCAGTCGCGGTAGACGGCCTCGACGGTGAGCCGCTGCAGGATGGCGAGACTCTGGATACCGCTGGCGATGAGACCGCCGAAGACACTGCGCCGGGCATCGTCGGGGTCGGTGTGGAAGTACTGGGGATCCCACTCCCGTGCGAACCGGACGATCTCGTCGAGGGTGAGCGGGTACTCGCCGAAGCCGTAGACGGTCCCCGGCACCAGGTCGCGGCCACCCAGGAGTTCGGTCGTATTCGTCATGGCTTCACCGTATTCCGCGGATCGGCGCGCCCCGCGCGCGGATCCGCGGATCAGCGCTCACACGATGTTGGTCTCGCCGCGGAGCCGGTCGGGCGCGAACCGGTCGAGCCGGAAATCGGCGATGTCGTAGCCGGGCTCGCGGCCGTGGTAGAGGTCGCGAATGATCTCGCCGGTCGCCGGGCCCATCAGGAAACCGTGGCCGGAGTAGCCGGTCGCGACCAGGACGTCGTCGCGCACCCGATCGATGATCTGGTTGTCGTCGGGCGTCACCTCGTAGAGGCCGGCCCAGCCGCTGACGATCCCCGATTCGAGGATCACCGGCACCCGAACCTGCGCGATCTCGCCGACCTTCATCAGCCAGTCGTCGAGCTCGAATCTCAGGTTGAAGCCGGGCTCCTGCGCGGGGTCGGCCCAGCCGATCAGCAGGCCGTCGCGTTCGGGCTCGAAGTACAGCGCCGACGGGAAGTCGATGGTCAGCGACGGCATCCGCGCGGGCAGACCGGGGATCGGTTCGGTGAAGGCGATCTGCCTGCGGTACGGCGTCACCGGGATGTCGACGCCGATCATGTCACCGATCTGTCCCGACCAGGCTCCGGCCGCGATCACGATCGTGTCGGCGGAGATCACGCCGTGCGGGGTCACCACCTCGTAGCCGCCGCCCGCCCGCGGATCGACGCCGGTGACGCCGCAGTGGCGCACGATCGCCGCGCCGTGGCGGCGGGCGGCCGCGGCATAGCCGGCCACGATCGCCTCGGGGGTGCAGCGGCCGTCGTCCGGCGACCAGCTGGCCGCCAGCAGACCGTCGGTCTCGATCAGCGGCGACAGGCGTTTGGCCTCGTCCGGGTCGATCATCCGGGTGGGCACGCCGTGCGCGTTCTGCAGGGCGACGCTCTCGGTGAAGACGTCGACCATCGCCTGATCGGAGAGCAGGAAGAGGTAGCCGTTCCGCTCGAAGTCGGCGTCGTGCCCGTAGAGCTGCGCGAATCGCGAGTAGACGTCGAGGCCGCGCAGCCCGATCGCGATGTTCGACGCGTTGCTGAACGTGGCTCGCACGCCGCCTGCGGCGCGGCACGTCGACCCGGAGCCGAGTTCGTCCTTCTCCAGCAGGACCACGTCGTGCACCCCGGACTCGGCGAGGTGGAAGGCGATGGAGGTGCCGATCACCCCGCCGCCGATCACGACGACCGCCGCCTTCTCCGGAACCGTCTTGGTCATGCGACCCGTCCTTTCAGCCGCATGGCGCGGGCCACGCGGTCCTGCGCGGTGCGGCGCGCCGCCTCGTGCGTGGTGATGCCGTGCTCGGCGGCGCCGGCCAGCGTGTGTTCGGTGCCTGCGCGGAGCTTGCCGGTGATCGCGGTGAACACCCGCCGCGGATCGGGTGCGAGCCCGGAGAACCGGGCGTCCATCGCGACCGCGGCGGCGACCACTCCCCCGGCGTTCGCGATGAAATCCGGGACGACGGTCACCCCGCGCTCGGCGAGGACCCGCTGCGCGGCGGGGCTCGTGGGCAGGTTCGCGCCCTCCACGATCAGCGACGCCGGGAGCCGCGCGGCGAGCCGCTCGTCGATCACGTCTTGCAGGGCCGCCGGGATCAGCGCATCGGCGGCGACGGTCAGCTCGTCGCCGGGCGCCAGGGCGCGGGCTGTCGGGTGGTGCTCGACCAGCGCGTCACCGTATTCGTCACGCAGCGTGAGGAGTTCGGCGACGTCGAGCCCGTCTGGGTGGTGCAGTCCGCCGCGCGCGGTGGACACCGCCACGACCGTCGCGCCCAACTCGGCCAGCCGCCGGGCGGCGGCCGCGCCGACCGCCCCGAAGCCCTGGATGGCGACCGTCAAGGACGACGTGGACCGCCCCCGGTACGACGCGGCGGCGTCGAGCGACTCGGCGACGCCGAAGCCGGTGACCCCGAGCTGGTCGTACGGGAGACCGCCGAGTTCGTGCGGTGTCCCGACCGCGCCGCCGCGGCCGGCCTCGTCGAGCATGATCGCGGCATCGCATTCGGACAGGCCGACGTCGAGCCCGAAGACGTACTCCTCCGGCACCTCGTTGCGCAGCGCCCGGACGAAGGCGCGCAGGGCGGCCTCCTTGTCGGGGGACTCCGGGTCGAACCGGATACCGGCCTTGGCGCCGCCGTAGAACAGGTCGACGCCGGCCCACTTCCAGGTCATGTTCCGGGCCAGCCGGGCGACCTCGCCGACGGTCACCGACGGGGTCATGCGGGTGCCGCCCTTGCCCATGCCGCGGGCGGTGTTGTCGATCACCAGCACGCCGCGCATGCCGGTGCGGGTGTCGGAGACGCAGACCACCTTCTCCGGACCCCACTCGTCCATCGACTCGAACATTCGCCAGTTCCTCGATCGCTCGTCCGTGCTCAACCGAAGTTGACGCCCTGCGCGAGTGGCAGTTCGGTCGAGTAGTTCACCGTGTTGGTCGCGCGGCGCATGTAGGCGCGCCAGGCGTCCGAGCCCGATTCGCGGCCGCCGCCGGTGGTCTTCTCACCGCCGAAGGCGCCGCCGATCTCCGCGCCCGAGGTGCCGATGTTGACGTTGACGATGCCGCAGTCGGAGCCGTCGGCCGCCATGAAGCGCTCCGCCTCCCGCTGGTCGAGGGTGAAGACGGCCGACGAGAGGCCCTGCGGGACGTCGTTGTGCAGGGCGATCGCCTCGTCGAGCGTCGAGTAGGTCATCACGTACAGCAGCGGCGCGAAGGTCTCGGTGCGCACCACGTCGGTCTGCGCGGGCATCCGCACGATGGCCGGCTCCACGTAGTACGACGACCCGCCGCTCTCCCGGCGGGCACCGCCGGCGACCAGGGTGCCGCCCTGCTCCTGTGCGGCCTCGATCGAGGCGGCCATCTTGTCGTAGGCGCGCTGGTCGATCAGCGGGCCGACCAGGGTGCCGTCGGCGAACGGGTCGCCGATCGGCAGGCGTCCGTAGACCTCGGTGAGCCGGTTCACCAGGTCGTCGGCGATCGATTCGTGGACGATCACCCGGCGCATCGTGGTGCAGCGCTGGCCCGCGGTGCCGGCGGCGGCGAAGACGATGCCGCGGGTGGCCAGGTCGAGGTCGGCGGACGGCGCGACGACGGCCGCGTTGTTGCCGCCGAGTTCCAGCAGGCAGCGGCCGAAACGTGCCGCCACGCGCGGGGCGACCTGCGCGCCCATCCGCTCGGAGCCGGTGGCGCTGATCAGCGGCACCTTCGGGCTGTCGACGAGGACCTGGGTGGCGTCGACGTCGGCGGAGACGACGACGTTGAGGTTCTCCGGCGCTCCCACGTCGCGTGCGGCCTGGTCGAAGACGGCCGAGCAGGCCAGCGCGGTGAGGGTGGCCAGCTGCGCCGGCTTCCAGACCACGGCGTCGCCGCAGACGATGGCGAGCGCGGTGTTCCACGACCACACCGCGGCCGGGAAGTTGAAGGCCGAGATCACGCCGACCACGCCGATCGGATGCCAGGTCTCCATCAGGCGGTGCCCGGGGCGCTCAGACGGCATGGTGGCGCCGGACAACTGGCGAGAGAGGCCGACGGCCAGGTCGCAGATGTCGATCATCTCCTGCACCTCGCCGAGGGCCTCGGAGGTGATCTTGCCGACCTCGATCGAGATCAGCGCGCCGATGTCCTCCTTGTGTTCGGTGAGCAGCTCGCCGAGGCGCTTGACCAGGGCCCCGCGCACCGGGCCGGGAACGGTCCGCCATCGCAGGTAGGCGTCGTGCGCACGGTCGATCGCGGCGGCGACGTCGTCGGCACCGGCAGCGGCCACCGGAAACAGGTCCTCGCCGGTGACCGGGGTGCGGGTGACGACGGTGTGGGCCGCGGGGGCCAGCAGTGCGTCGACGTCGACACCGCAGTTCGCCAGGCTGGTCTTGGCGAGCGCGCGCAGGTCGTCGGTGTTCGGCAGGGTCAGGGTGGTCATTCTCTTCGACTCCAGTGTTTTCGGGGGCGGGCCGGCGTGAGGCGTATCACGATGCTCCGCCGGGACGGTTCGTCAGGACAAGCGATAGTTTTCGAGCGATTGTGTTTAGCTCTGCTGATCTATTTCGTCAGCGGCGACGCCCGGTCATGTCCCGGGCGGCGGCGACGACGGTCTCCTCCGAGAGCAGAACCTCCAGGGCGGCGTCGCCGAGCGGGATGAAGCTGTCCTCGCTGGTCACCCGGCGCAACGCACCGCGGTAGCCGCCGTCGAGCAGGGCCGTGACGACGCCCTCCGAGACCCCGCCGGAGCGTCGGGTCTCGTCGACCACGAGCACCCGGCCGGTCGCGGCCGCCTCCCGCATCAGGTCGTCGTCCGGCAGCGGCGCCAGCCAGCGCAGATCGACCACGCGCACGCCGATCCCCTCAGCCCGCAGCCGCCGGGCCGCCCGCAGGCTCATCGGGACACCGTTCGCGAAGGTCACGATGGTCAGGTCCGCGCCGTCGCCGTGAGTGCGGGCGCGGCCGATCGGTACCGGTTCGGCGCCCGGATAGGGCGCCGTCCAGAGACCGTCACCGTCGTCGTACAGGTCGCGGGAGTGGTAGAGCGCAATCGGTTCCAGGAAGACGCAGACCGCTCCGGCGGTGCGCGCCGCCGTCACGCACGCGTGGAGCATGCCCGGCGCGTCTCCCGGGTGCGACGGCGAGGCGATCACCAGGCCGGGGATGTCGCGCAGGGCCGCGACGGCGTTGTCGTTGTGGAAGTGCCCGCCGAAACCCTTCTGATAGCCGTACCCGGCGATCCGGACCACCATCGGGTTCCGGTAGCGGCGGTCGGCGAAGAACTGCAGGGTGGCGGCCTCGCCGCGGATCTGATCGGCGGCGTTGTGCAGGTAGGCCAGGTACTGGATCTCCGGGATCGGCAGCAGGCCGGAGACCCCGGCCCCGAGGGCGAGGCCGAGGATCGACTGCTCGTCGAGCAGGGTGTCGATCACCCGGGCACCGCCGAAGCGCTTGCGCAGGCCCCGCGTGACGCCGTAGACGCCACCCTTGCGGCCGACGTCTTCGCCGAACACCAGCGCTTCCGGGCGCGTCTCGAGGACCTCGCCCAGCGCCGCGTTGATCGACTGGGCCAGGCTGAGCGGCGCGCCGGCGCCGGCGGCGGGTTCGTCGCCCGCGGTGGCCGCGACCGATTCGGCGACGACCTCGGTGATCGGTCGGGCCACCGCCGCCGGCGAGACGAGCCGCGGGGCACCGGCGACCTCGGCCACCGTGCCGGCGACCCGGTCGCGGGCCCATTCGTAGCGAGCCAGGGCTTCGGTGGCGGTCAGCACGCCCCGATCGATCAGCGTGCGCGCGGCGGCGAGAACGGGATCCCGGTCCATCTCGGCCTCGATCTCCGCGCGCGACCGGTAGGCGGTCTCCAGGTCGGACCCGGCGTGCCCCATCAGCCGGACGGTGCGCAGATGCAGCAGCGCCGGGCGACGCATCGTGCGGACGAATTCGGCAGCCCGGCGAGCCGTCGCCGCCGTCCCGGCGATGTCCGTCCCCTCGGCGGCGAAGTATTCCAGTCCTGGCGATGAGGAGAACCTGCTCGCGATCCAGCCGTCCGGTGTCCGCGTGCTGATCCCGATACCGTTGTCCTCGCAGACCAGCAGCAGCGGCATCGGCCCGCCCTGGAAGGCGGTGTGCACGGCGGCGTTGATCCCGCCGAGCGCCGTCGAGTGGTTGGCCGAGGCATCGCCGAAGCTGCAGACCGCGAGGGCATCGGCGGGCCACGCGGAGTCGACGCCGAGCGCCGCGGTGCGGTCGATCGAGAAGGCCACGCCCACCGCACGCGGGACGTGCGAGGCGATGGTGGACGTCTGCGGGATCACGGCGAGTTCACGGCGGCCGAACACCTTGTGCCGGCCGCCCGAGATGGGCTCGTCGGCGGCGGCGAGGAGGCCGAGCACCACGTCGCGCACCGGGTCGATCCCCGGCACCTGCGCGGCGCGAGCCATGTAGAAGCCACCCGAGCGGTAGTGCAGGAGCGCCGGATCGGTCGGTCTCAGTGCCGCGGCGACCGCGGCGTTCGACTCGTGACCGGCCGAGCCGATCGTGTAGAAACCGCGACCGGCGGCGCGCAGCCGGCGCGCCGCGAGGTCGACGTGCCGGCTCAAGAGCTGCGCGTCGTACAGGGCGAGGAGGTCGCCGGGGGTGATCCCGTCGGCGACCGGCGACGCCGGGACCGCCGCGGCATCCAGGCCACCGATCAGTTCGGTGAAACGCAGGTCTACCGGCTCGGACACGACGGTCACCGGAACGCCGACTCGCCGGTCAGCGCCTGACCGATCATCAGCGTGTGCATCTCGGAGGTGCCCTCGTAGGTGAGCACGGATTCGAGGTTGTTGGCGTGCCGCAGCACCGGGTATTCGGTGGTGATGCCGTTGGCGCCGAGGATCGTCCGGGCCGCTCGTGCGATGGCGATGGCCTCCCGGACGTTGTTCAGCTTGCCGACGCTGATCTGCTCCGGGCGGATCAGCCCGGCGTCCTTCCGGCGGCCGAGCTGGAGCGCCAGCAGCAGGCCCTTGCCGTATTCGAGCGACATGTCCGCGAGCTTCTGCTGGGTGAGCTGGTATCCGGCGATCGGCCGGCCGAACTGGACGCGGGTGCGCGCGTAGTCGACGGCGGTCTCCAGGCAGTCGCGGGCCGCCCCGAGGGCACCGAAGACGATGCCGAAGCGCGCCTCGTTCAGGCAGCTGAGCGGGGCGCGCAGGCTCGTGGCCCCGGGCAGTCGTGCCGACGAGGGCAGCCGCACGTCGTCCATGACCAGTTCGCTGGTCACCGAGGCGCGCAGCGACAGCTTCGAGGTGATCGGGTTGGCGGTGAATCCCGGGGTGTCGGTCGGCACGACGAACCCGGCGATCCCCTGCTCGGTGCGCGCCCACACCACCGCGACGTCGGCCACCGAGCCGTTGGTGATCCACATCTTGGTGCCGGTCAGGATCCAGTCGTCGCCGTCGCGGCGCGCCGCGGTCCGCATCCCGGAGGGGTTGGAGCCGAAGTCGGGTTCGGTCAGGCCGAAGCAGCCGATGGCGCGGCCGGCCGCCATCTCCGGAAGCCACCGCTCCTTCTGTTCCTCGCTCCCGTAGGTGTGGATCGCGAACATCGCCAGCGAGCCCTGCACGCTGACCAGGGAGCGCAGTCCGGAATCGCAGGCTTCCAGTTCCAGGCAGGCGAGGCCGTAGGCGACGGCCGAGGTGCCGGCGCAGCCGTATCCGTGCAGGTGCATGCCGAGCAGGCCGAGGTCGCCGAGTTCGCGGGCGAGTTCGGCCGCCGGGATCCGTCCCGACTCGAACCAGCCGGCGATCCGCGGGGCGAAGCTGCGCTCGACCAGCGACCGTACGCTGGCCCGGATGTCACGCTCCTCGTCGGAGAGCAGGGAGTCGACGGCGAACAGCTCATCGGGGCTGACGATGCCGGTGGGGTCGGTCATGGGCGGCGCACTTCCTCGGGGTCGGTCTCGGACCGTTTCATCGTCGTCCGCCGTTTTGAATAGCACTAGCGATAGATTTTTGATGTTTTCGTTTAGAGTTTCTTATATGGCGGCGATGAGTCTGACGCATCTCAACACCCTGCTCCACCTGGCCCGGAAAGGGACGATGATCGCCGTCGCGGACGAGCTCGGCTACACCCCGGGCGCGGTCTCCCAGCAGATCTCCGCGCTCGAACGCTGCGTCGGCACCGCCCTCATCGGCCGGTCCGGCCGCAACGTGGTGCTCACCGACGCCGGTGTGGTCCTCGCCGCGCACGCCGAGACCATCCTGCGCGACGAGCGCGCCGCCCGGGACGCGGTGCGTGCCGTCGAGAACGACGCCGCCGCACCCGCGGCGCTCGGCGTCTTCGGCAGTACCGCGGGCGTCCTGCTCGCCCCGATCGTCGCGGAGGCGCGGCGCCGCTATCCGCTGCTCGATCTGCGGAGCCGCGAACTCGACGTCGACGACGCCGTGGCGGCGGTCCAGCGCGGCCAGGTCGACGCCGCGTTCGGGGTGGAGTACCCGCATCACCCGATGCCGCGGACCGCCGATGTGGAGACCGTCACGCTGCGCACCGAGCGATTCGGGCTGGCGGTGGCCGGCGGGACGTCGCCCGGTGCGGTGATGGATCTGGGAGCGGCGGCCGGCTGGGACTGGATCATGCCCGCCCCGGACACCCAGTTCGGTCTCGCCGTCCGGGCGGCCTGCCGGGACGCGGGTTTCGAGCCGCGGGTGCGGCACGAGATCACCGACACCGCCGTCTCACTGGCGCTGGCCGGCGCCGGTCTCGGCGCCACCTTCGTCACCGATCTGATGGTCGAGCTGAACAACCGGGTGCACATCGACCGGATCGGGCTGACGCAGGAGGTGACCCGGCGAGTCGTGCTGGTCCGGGCCGCGGGCTCGGCGGTCCGGCCGAGCGTGCGCGCACTGACCGAGGTGGTGCGCGCCGTCGTCGCCGAGTGACGCCCCCCGGGCACGGCGCACAAAACGACCGCGCGATCTTGTCCCCGCGACACCTATCTCCGCGCCCGGACAGACGGTTGACTGCGACCGAGGGCACACGCGGTGTCCGGGAAACGAGGAGAACTGTATGAGCAAGCAGTTGGATGGCAAGGTCGCCATCGTCACCGGCGCCGGTGCCGGCTTGGGCGAGGCCATCGCGCGGCGGTTCGCCGCCGAGGGCGCGAAGGTCGTCGTCTCCGACATCAACGGCGCCAACGCCCGGTCGGTGGCCGACTCGCTGGACGGAGCCGTCGCGGTGACCACCGACGTCACCTCGGAGACCGAGGTCCAGGCTCTGGTGGCGCGGGCGCACGAGGAGTTCGGGGCGCTGCACATCATGGTGCCGAACGCCGGCGTCGGCTTCGTGCAGCCGATCGCGTCGATGTCGTACGCCGACTGGCGCAAGACGACCGCGGTGAACCTCGACGGGGTGTTCCTGTCGATCCGCTACGCCGCGCCGGTGATCGCCGAGTCCGGCGGTGGCACGATCGTCACGATCAGTTCCATCACCTCCACCGCGGGATCGCCACTGCTCGCCCCGTACGCCGCGGCGAAGGCCGCCGTCCGCAACCTGACCGAGACCGCGGCGATCGAGTTCCGCCCGGCCGGCGTACGGGTGAACGCGGTACTGCCGGGCTTCATCGACACCGCACTGGTCACCGCCGCGGCACCCGACTTCGAAGCGGCCCTCGGTCTGCCCGCGGGCGGGTTCGACGGCCTCATCGAGCAGAAGCAAGGGCGGTACGGGACCCCCGAGGAGGTCGCCGCCGCGGCGCTGTTCTTCGCGTCCGGCGAGTCGTCGTGGTGCACCGGGAGCAGTCTGGTGCTCGACGGCGGCATGGTCGCCTCGCTGCTCTGAGCCGGGAAGAGGGCGGAGTCGTGGGTCGTCACGACCCGCGACTCCGCCGTCTGGCCGTCGCCGGATCGAGCGCTGTGGTTAACGCCACAGCGGTCGCGGCCCGATATACCGGGTAGCGGCCGACACAGTCGATCGCGCAGGAATGGGGCGGCCCGGCCGCTGCCGCTCACCTGCGAAGGACGTGTTCACGATGCGACACCGAGTTCGCACGATCATCACGGCGGCACTCACCGCCGCCACCCTCGCCACCGGATCCGCCACACTCGCGGCGGGGCCCGCGGCGGCCGAAGGCTTTCCGGGCGGCCCGTGGTGCCACGGTCCGGCCAAGGTCAAGGCCGAATCCGACTGGTCCCGGGTACTCATCTGCCCGGTGCAGGGCCCAACCGGCTGGGCCTACAAGGGCAAGGCGCTGACCACCGGAAACGAGATCGCTCTCTGGGGCGCGACGCAGAATCAGTACGGTTTCCACGTCTCGAACAACGGGTACACCTACCACGTGCACCCGGACCGGCTGTGGATCACCGGACCCGACGGCGCCACGGTGTCGAGCGAGCCGTGGCGTTCCTACGAGTACCGCTGACCCTCGCATCCCACCCTCGTCTGCTGTCCGGTGGTCGTCTGACGACCACCGGACAGCACGCGAGCCGGCCTCCGGGCCGCGATCAGCGCGGGCGGGCGGCTTTGGCCCGCTCGTAGACGCGGCGGAGGCCGTCGAGGGTGAGATGCGGGGCGTGGTCGGTGAGGGTGCGGCACTCGTCGTACATGAGCGGGGCGAGGAAACCGGTGGCGACGACGGCCACGTCGCTGCCGCCGAAACCGGGGACGTCGTCGCGGATCCGCTGCACCAGGCCGTCGACCTGGGCGGCGAAGCCGAAGAGGATGCCCGACTGCAGGGCCTCGACGGTGTTCTTGCCGATCACGCTGCGCGGCGGGCGCAGCTCCACTCGCCGGACGGTGACGGTGTGGTCGGACAGCGCCTCGACACCCAGGTTGACGCCGGGCGCGATGGCGCCGCCGAGAAACTCCCCCTTCGCCGAGACCGCGTCGACCACGGTGGCGGTACCGAAGGCGACGACGATGCAGGGGCGGCCGGGGAAGCGGGCGTGCGCCGCGAGGGCGTTGGCGACGCGATCGGTGCCGACCTCCTTGGGATTGTCGACCAGCAGCGGAAGACCGGTCCGCACACCCGGCTCGAGCAGGACGTGCGGGCCGTCGCCGAAGTACCGCGGCGCCATCACCCGCAGCTCACGGAGCAGGGACGGGACGGTGGAGAGCGCCGCGACCGCGGTCACCCGCTCGATGTCGTCGCCGAGCAGACCGCGGAAGGTGAGCGCGAGTTCGTCGGCGGTCAGGTGCGGGTCGGTGTGGATACGCCAGTCGCGCACCAGCGTCGCGTGGTCGCCGAAACCGGCGAACACCCCGAGATGGATGTTCGTGTTGCCGACGGTGACCGTGAGCAGCATCAGACCGCGGCGGTGGCGAGCTGCCGCGGATCCTTCAGGCCGGAGCCCGCGGGGACGTCGGCGGGATCGTCGGTGAGGGTGACCGGGCGGTTGAGCTCGTCGACGAAGACCACCTTCGGCGAGTAGGTCTTGAGCTCCTCCTCGTCGAGCATGCCGTAGGCGATCAGGATCACCAGGTCGCCGGGGTGCACGAGGTGTGCGGCGGCACCGTTGATGCCGATCACGCCGCTGCCCCGCTCACCGGCGATCACATAGGTCTCCAGGCGGTTGCCGTTGTCGATGTCGACGATCGCGACCTGCTCCCCTTCGAGGAGGCCGGCGGCGTCGAGGAGATCCTGGTCGACGGTGACCGAGCCGACGTAGTGCAGGTCGGCCTGGGTCACCGTGGCGCGGTGGATCTTGGACGTCATCATGGTGCGGAACATCAGTTGCCCTCTTCCGTAGCGGTGGAGTGGTTCTGTGCGAAGAAGTCGCGTTGGGCCTCGTCGTCGTAGGCCCGGCGGACACCGCCGAGATCGACGCCGACGTTGTCGAGGAGCCGGGTGTCGCCGAATCGGGCGGCGATCAGCAGGCGGCCGTCGCCCTCGGCGGGCGGGTCGCCGAGGTTGCGGTCGCGCAGTTCGAGGTAGTCGACCTCGATCTCCGGGGCGGTCGCCAGGACGGCGCGGGCGGCGGCGAGGGCGGCGTCACCGCCGTGCTCGGCGGCGTGCGCACCGGCCAGCAGGGCCGCCGACAGGGTGGTCGCCAGTTCCCGGTGCGCGGGCGAGAGGTAGCGGTTGCGCGAACTCATCGCGAGGCCGTCGGCCTCCCGGACGGTCGGCACGCCGATGATCTCGACGTCCATGTTCAGGTCGGCGACCATCTGGTTGATCAGCACCAGCTGCTGGTAGTCCTTCTCGCCGAAGTACGCGGCGTGCGGAGCGGCGATGTTCAGCAGCTTGTTCACGACGGTGAGCATCCCGGCGAAGTGGGTGGGCCGCTGCGCGGCCTCCAGGCCGCGGCCGGCCGCACCCGGATGGACGGTGGTGCGCGGACCGTTCGGGTACATCGCCGAGACGGTCGGCGCGAAGACCAGCGGCACACCGAGCGCTTCGAGCTTCGCGCAGTCCTCGTCGAACGTGCGCGGGTAGGCGTCGAGGTCCTCCCCCGCACCGAACTGCAGCGGGTTGACGAAGATCGAGACGATGACGACGGTGTTGCCGCGGCTCTTGGCGGCGCGGACCAGTTGCAGGTGGCCGTCGTGCAGGGCGCCCATCGTCGGGACCAGGGCCACGCGCTTGCCGGTGGCACGCAGCGCCGCGGAGACCCGGTGCAGCTGTTCCGGGTCGCGGTGCACGGTGAGCGCGCCGGGCGTGTACGGGGCCTGCGCGGCCTGCTGGATCGTCATTCGGGCAGCACTCCGATCGAGTCGAGGAAGTCGGCGGGGGCTCCGGCGGCCGCCGCGGCACGCGCCGAGAGGACGCGGTAGCCGAGGGCCACGCCCGGGTCGGGCAGCGTTTCGAGGGCACGGCGGTGGCGTTCGACGGTCGCCCGGTCGCCGCGGGCGACCGGGCCGGTCAGCGCCGACGGCCCGAGCGCGAGGACGTTCTCCAGCGAGGCCCGCACCAGCGGGCCGAGGATCTGCTCGGGCAGGCCGGCGGCACCGCCGTCGACGGTGGCCTGTTCGGCGAGGTGATGGGGGCCGTCGATGGCCGCCCGCAGGGCCGTCACCGCGTCGGTGATCAGCGCGATCAGATTGTTCGCGCCGTGCGCGAGAGCGGCGTGATAGAGCGTGCGCTGCGACTCGTCGATCCGCACCGGGGTACCGCCGATCTCCAGGACCAGCGAGGCCGCGACCGCGTCGGCGAAGGGATCGTCGGTGGTGATGCCGAAGCACGACGACGCCAGGCGCGCGGTGTCGTCCGGGCCGTCGACGAAGGTCATCGCCGGGTGCAGGGCGAGCACCATGCCGCCGCGCTCGGCGACGGGAGCCAGGATCGCGGTGCCGTGGGCGCCCGCGGTGTGGGCGACGATCTGTCCGGGCCGCACCGCCGCGGCGACCTGGTCGATCACGGTCGGCAGCTCGGTGTCGGGAACGGCGAGCAGGACCAGCTCGGCGGCGGTCACGACCTCGTCGACGGCGCCCAGCCGGGCGAAGGGGAGGCGGCGTTCGGCGCGCTCGCGGGAGACCTGCGACGGGGCGTGGACCGCGGCCACTCGATGTCCCGCCGCGGCGAGCGCTTCGCCGAGAGCGGTGCCCACGCGGCCGGCCGACACGACGCCGACAGTCAGGCGCGGGGCGGGCAGGGATGCGTTCACCATCGTCCTCCGTCGCAGTTCCAGTCCCGGCTCGGCCGGGTACCGGACGTACACCGCAACGATAGGCGCGCACCGCGGCGGGCGCCACGGGCTGTGACTCGCTTCACCGTCGTTTGACGATGCCCGCGATTCCGGCGCCGAGTAGGGCCAGCCCGAAGATCAGGGTGAGCGTGAGGCCGATACCGACACCGACCAGGCCGTCACCGGTGATGTCCACGATGTCGACCACGCCGACGGCGGCCACCAGCAGACCGCCCAGGGTCGCGACGATGCCCGAGGCGAGATGCACGCCGGACGGCTTGCGGATCACCCCGCTGATCACCGCCAGGATGCCGACGATCACCGCGAGACCCAGGGTGATGGTCCCGTCGCGGCCGTCGTCGAGACCGGAGACGCTCAGCGCACCGAGGGTGACCCAGGGCAGGAACGCGGCCACCGCGACCAGGACGCACAGGCCGACGGTTACCCAGGAGATGATCGTCACCGCCGGGCTCAGTGTCGCCGGGGCAGCGGGCGCACCGGAGAGCGGCCGGCCGTAGGGCGCCGGGGTGTATGGCTGCGCGTACTGGGGCTGCGTGTACTGGGACTGGGCCTGCGGGTACTGCGGCGCGTACGGCGGCGACTGCTGGGGATACGGCGGCGCCTGACCGTACGACGGCGGCGTCTGGAACTGCGTCGGTGCGTACCGGTCCGGCGCGGCCGGTCGGCCCGCGGGGTGATCGTAGGGATTCGGCGGGGTGCCGCCGCCGTGCGGCGGTTGATTACTCGGCTCGGTCATTCCTCGACGGTAGGCGGTTTCGCGTTTCCGGCAAAGGGGGCGAACTCACCGGATTCCGAAGCGGGCACGCTGGTCCGCGGTGAGCGGCAGCGACGCCCGGTCGATCCGCCGGTCGGCGTACTCCGGGTCCAGGACGACGACGGCGAGGTACCCGTGGTCGCCGCCGACCACCACCGCGCGGCCGTCGGGGGTGGCATCGGCGTACCACCGTCCCGCCCCGGCCGGGCCGATCGGTTCTCCCCATTGGCGCGGGTTCGCCGGATCGGCGGTGTTCCACGCGATCAGGGTCTGGCCGTCACCCGCCGAGAGCAGGCGGTGGCCGTCGTCGGCGAACTCGAGGGTGCGGACGGTGCCGCCGCGTTCGGCGGTGCGCTGTGCGAGCAGGGTGAGGGTGCCGTGGTGCACCCGCCAGAACCGGATGAGCCCGCCGTCCCCACCGGCCGCGACCACCTCGGACGACCAGGCCAGCGCGTTGATCGCCCCGGCCGAATTCGGGCTGGCCCCGAGCTTCCGCGGGTGATCCGGGTCGGCGACGTCCCAGAGATTCAGCATTCCGTCGACGCCCGCGGTGATCAGGCGGGTGCCGTCCGGACTCCAGGCCGCGGCGGTGGCCCAGGTCCCGGTCGTACCGTGAACCAGCGGCGGCCCGGCCGGGGTGGCCTGCCCGTCGGCGGTGACCCGCCACAGCTGGAAGGAGTCGTCGCGGGAGCCGGTCAGCATCAGCGCCCGTCCACCGTCCATCGTCGGTGCGAAGGAGACGCGCTGCTGGTCGAGGGTGTCGAGGGTGCGGGTCTGCGGAGCACCGAAACGCCCGCGCGCGTCGAGCGGCCAGACCCGCACGGTGTGGTCGGCGGTGGCCGCCGCCGCGAGGCGTCCGTCCGGTGAGAGCGCGAGCTGGTCGTTCTGCGGTCCGCCCGCGGTCTGCGTCGCGTCGAGCAGAACGGGTTCGGCGGGGTTCCGCACATCCCAGAGGAGAACCGTGCCGTCGGAGTCGCCGGTCAGCATCCGTCCGGCGACGATCGCCGGCGCGACCACCCGCCCGGTGTGCCCGGCGAGCACCGTGTCCGGGAGATCCCAGATGCGGATCACCCCGTCCGCGCCCGCTGTCACCACGCGCCGGCCGTCGGGCGTGAAGGTCGCCGAATACAGGGAACTGGCGGCGCCGTCGAGCGTCTGCCCGAGCTGGACCGGCACCGCCGGCCGGGCGACGCTCCAGACGCGTGCGGAGCCGTCGAGCGACGCCGAGACCAGGCGGCGGCCGTCCGGGCTGAAGCCGACGGACCAGACCGGCGCGGTGTGCGCCGTCATCGGCAGGCCCAGGGCGACCGGCGCGGCCGGATCGCTCACCTGCCACATCCGGACCGTGCTGTCGTCAGATCCGGTCGCCAGCACGCGGCTGTCCGGGGAGAACGCGAGGGCGTGCACGGTGTCGAGATGACCGGTGATCACCCCGCGCGGCGCGTACGACGCCCCGTCCCACAGGCGCGCCGTACCGTCCGCACCGCCCGAGGCGATCAGCCTGCCGTCCGGGCTCCAGGCGACAGTGCGCACGTCCTTGGTGTGGCCGTCGAGTTCGGCGAGCTGCGCTCCGCTCCGGGTATCCCAGACGCGGACAGTACCGTCCATCCCCCCGGTGACCAGCCGTTGCCCGTCCGGCGCCCAAGCGGCGTACACGACGCGGCCGCGGTGGCCGGTCAGCACCGTGGGGGCGCCGGTGCCGGCGGCCGGCCAGATCCGCGCGGTGCCGTCGTCGGACGTGGTGGCCAGCCGGGTCCCGTCGGGCGACCAGGCGACGCTGGTGAGGAAGCTCCGGTGTCCGCGCAGCACCGTGGGCGCGTCGACCGGCCGGCCCGCCCGCCAGATCCGCAGCGCACCGTCCGAGCCGGTGCCGGCCACCTGGGATCCGTCGGGGCTGATCGCCACGGTGTAGACGGCGCCGGCACCGGAGTCGATGCCGATCGCGAGGGGCAGGTTCGCGGTGGCGATCAGACGGGAGCGGTTGTCGTCCGACGGCGCCTGCTCCTGCGCGAGCTGGGTCAGGCGCGCGGCCATCGTCGGGTCGGAGTCGCGGAGCCGGTCGGCGTCGGCGTGCAGGCGGCCGAGTTCGGCGGCGGTGCGCTGCCGGTTCGCTTCGATGCTGGCGCGGGCGGCGATCACACTGATCGTCAGCCCCAGCACCGTCGCGAGGATCAGCGCCACGATCGCCGCCCGTCGCAGTCGTCCGGTGCGCAGCTCCGTGTGTTCGGCGGCGGCGACGAACGCCGCGGTCGTGGGCGAGACGTCCCCGGAGCCGGTGGCGTCTCGTGCGCGTTCGAGCTGAGTGCCGCGCAGCAGCAGGCTGCGGTCGCGGCCCGCGTCCTCCCAGACGAGTGCGGCATCCTCCAGTCGCTGCCGGACCAGGAGGTCGGCCCGGTCGTCGTCGATCCAGGTCCGCAGACGCGGCCAGGACCGCATCACGATCTCGTGGGTGAAGGTGATCCGGTCGTCGCCGTCGACGGTGAGCAACCGGGCGCCGACCAGCGCGTCGATCGCCTCGCCGCGCGCACCACGGGCCTCACCGGCACCGGCCAGGAGCTCGTCGCGCGTCCGCGGCACGCGGGCGTCCCGGCCGGTGTCGTCGAGGTGGACCAGCCGCAGGAGGACTCGCCGGGCCTCGTCTTGCACGGCGCCGTCGAGCTGCGACCACATCTGCTCGGCGGTGTCGCCGAGCGCGCCGAACACGCCGCCGGACGCCTCGTAGGCGTTCAGGGTGAGCCGGTTGCCGGTGCGGTGCCGCCAGAGAGTGGCGAGAGCGTGATTGAGCAGCGGGAGCGCCCCGGCGTCGTAGTCCTCCATCTGCGGTCCGCAGAATTCGGCGAGCACAAGCTCGGTGAGTCCCGGGTCGAGCTTCACGCCGACCCCGGCGGCCGGCGCCACGATGACCTCGCTCAGCTGCTCGCGCCGCATCGGGCCGAGCAGGTAGGTGCGCTTGTTCATCGCGTCGACCAGACTCGGGTAGCGCACCCATTCGGAGAGGAAGTCGGCGCGCAGGCCGATCAGGACCGCGACGGGATGCGGCGCGTCATGCGCGGTGAGCGCGCCCAGGGTCTCCACGAACGCGAGGGTCCGGCTGCTGTCGGCGACGGTGAAGAACTCCTCGGCCTGGTCGATCACCACCACCAGCGGCCCGTCGCCGTCGCCGGCCGTGTCGAGCGCCCGCGTCAGCTCGGCTTCCGGATCGGTGCCGGGCGTCATCGCGACGACGCGCATGCCCTCGCCGGTCAGCGCCGGCGCCACCCCGGCGGCCAGCAGCGACGACTTCCCCGAGCCGGAGACGCCGACCAGCGCCACCAGGCCGCCCCCGTCGTCGAGCGCGTCCTGGATGAGTGCGGTGATGGCCGCGATCGGTTCGTCGCGGCCGAAGAAGCGCGCCGCCGCGTCCGGCCCGTACGGTGCGAGACCCGGGTACGGGCAGGCGACGTCGTCACTGGACTCGGCGAGCCGTTGCTGGCGCCACAGCTCCTCCCATTGCTCCATCCGAGCCGGGATGCCGGCGAGCGCGTCCCTGGCGCGGGCACGGTCGAGCAGTTCGGCGATGGTGAGGAGCAGGACGCCGTCGAACTCACGTGGCAGATGACGACCCTTGCGCCAATCGCTCAAGCGACCGAGGAAGCTCTGGCGTACCGTCACCCCGGCGGGCCGGCCGCGCTCGGCGACCGCCTCGCTCACGTTCCGGAGCGTCGGATCGCCCGCGGCGGCCCACAGCCTCCGCAGTTCCTCTGAGAACGTCATCATTCGCCTGTCGGACGAGGAGCC
The DNA here is from genome assembly GCF_052036135.1 of Gordonia marina. Classification (NCBI taxonomy): domain Bacteria; kingdom Bacillati; phylum Actinomycetota; class Actinomycetes; order Mycobacteriales; family Gordoniaceae; genus Gordonia; species Gordonia marina. Next base: position 1,430 of record NZ_JBPSDN010000043.1, on the reverse strand, counting down.
TCACCCCCGACGGAGAGACTCTCACTCGCGACAGAATAAGAACGACGACACGGATTGGTCACTATTCGGTAACCGATTGAGTCTCAGCTCACGACAAGGTAGAGCAGTGATGCGACTCACTTCGAGGCAGGTCGCGCGCACCGGCGGACGCCCCGCCCCGACCGCGGGGGCCACCAGGCGCGCGTCTCAGCGCTCCGTCCGGAGCACCGCGAGCGCCTGCTCGGGCGACTCCGCCGGGTCACGACCGAGCGCCTTCGCCAGCACGATGTCGCTGTCCAGGCCCCAGTCGGTCAGACCCGTTCGACGCTCGTCGATGTCCTCCCGGTGGGCGGTCACCGAACCCGGCTCGACGACGCCGAGCCACAGCACGTAGTCCGAGCTATCGTCGAGGTGGTCGAAGACGGCGTTCACCACCACCCAGTTCCCGGCGTTCACCACGCCTGTCTTGCGGCCCGGATCATCCAGATCGATCAGCGAAAACTCTCGGATCGGCCGATCAAGATTCGCGCCGCCGGCGCCACCGAGGGTCCGCAGCACCTCGTCGACCGTGCGGCCGCTGAACTTCTGGATGTCGAGGTAGTTCGGACGCACCGATGCCGAGGCCGGAAGGCTGTACCGCACGGGCTGCGACGAACCGATGGTCACCCACCACCCGACGCCGATCACCGCGATGAGGAGCACGACCGCCACAGCGAGGCGATGTCGTGCCATCCCCGCCCTCAGCTTGTTCACACCTCCGCCTTTCGCTCATCGACGGCCCAGCGACGGGTCCATGCACCGCCGTCGCGACGAGGCTCGACGTCGCCCGGCCGGCCCGGTCCCGTGGCTCAGGCAGGTGTTCGCCCAAGCCACGGGAGTCAGTGCCGAGACCGTCGCGCCCGTCCTCCGGCACGTCGCCCGAGGACCCCGCCGTGCCGCAGGTGCCTGCGCACCGACAGCGCGCACGTGCCGAGCACGAGAGCGACGGTCACCAGGATCAACATGAGCAGGGCCAGGTCGCCGGCGGCGAAGACGATGGTCATTCTCACTCCTGAAAAGTCGGAACCGGTGACGGACGTCCCGCCCCGACCGCGGGGCGCCCGTCACCGGACCGGATACGGCAGGCCCCGGTCAGATCCGGGAGGTCTTGCCGTAGGCGTAGTACACGTACACACCCGTCTCCGAGGTGACCGAGATCTTCGCGAACGGCCGCACCGAGATCGGTCCGAGCGCATTGGTCACGTTCACATCGACCCCGGACAACACGATGTCGGCGACCGGCTTGGTCAGCGCGATCTCCGCCAGCGTGGCGGTGGTGATCTTGCCCGCCCCGACCGTGAACTCCAGATCCGCCGCCGGGATCACCGTCGCCTCCGCGCCCAGCTCACCGCCGACCTCACCCAGCGAACCACCGCCACCGGTACCGCTCACCGTCACGTTCGGCGAGAACT
>NZ_JBPSDN010000042.1:0-31762 GCF_052036135.1 Gordonia marina | reverse complement strand
CGAAGGCGCGGTCACCACTAACTGGAAACGTGCCCTTGAGCAACTCTCACTCGCGTATCCAGACCGTATCAACCATCACCTATAAATCGAATACCTGATCGACTTACACGGAAAAGTTGACAAGCTCTGACTCGAAGGATCACACGGTGGCCGCTCTACGTCCGTCCCGACACGAAGTCGGAGACGATCTCGGCCACCGAGTTACACCACCTTATGGGGCACTACTAAGAAGGCCATTCCCCGACACGACGATGATTTCCGAACACACCGGCATCCCCGTGTTCTTCTGCGATCCGCACAGTCCGTGGCAACGCGGTTCCAACGAGAACACCAACGGCCTGTGTTCCACCAGTACTTCTCGAAGGGCGATGACCTCCACCAGTACTCGCAGAAACTGCCTGAACGCAGTCGGCGCCGAATTGAACGGCCGCCCGCGGTAAACAACTCGGGTGGCGTATCCCGATGAGAACCTCGATCATGCCCGTAAGGACACCGGTGGTGCATTGCACCTGACTTCGACGTATCCTGGTATTTCAGACGCCCCGGTGTCGCCTCTGTCTTTCTGGACATGCGCCCGGGGCTTTGTCATCTGGGCTAACGACTACCCCTTGCCGGTCACCGTCACGACCGCGGCCGGGTCGTCGAGCGACGGGCTCGACACGTCGAAGTCCTTGCCGTTCATCACGATCACCGGGGTCACCAGCGAGGGCACCTTGGCGCCGATCGCCGCGAGGTCCGCACGGATGACCGGTGTGCCCGCCGACACGCGGTCGCCCTTGGCCGCCAGCGCCTCGAAGCCGTCGCCCTTGTGCGCGACGGTCTCCAGCCCGATGTGCACCAGGATCTGGACACCGTCGTCGGTCGTGACAGCGAAGGCGTGCTTGGTCGGGAAGACCATGGTGAGCACGCCGTCGACCGGACTGGTGAACACCTCGCCGGTGGGCAGCACCGCGAATCCCGGTCCCATCGTGCCTGCGGAGAACATCTTGTCGGGCACTTGATCCAGCGGGATCACCTCGCCGTCGACGGGCGCGGCGACTCTCACCTTGGTCAGCAGTGCGGTGGTCGCCCCGGAAGCCGGGGCGGCTTCGCTCGGGCCACCCAGCGCCGGGTCGGCCTCCAACTCGCCGAACTCGTCGTCGTCGCGATTGTGCTCCTCGAGGAGTTCCGGGGTGAAGCCGAAGAAGTAGGTGAACAGGAAGCCGGCGACATAGCCGGCCACCAGGCCGATGACGTAGGCCATGATCGCGTAGCCCTGCCCCTTGCTGCTGTCGACCAACGGCAGCAGTGCCCAGCCGGACGGCCCGATCGCGGTGGCACCGAACGGCGCGACGAACTGATTGAACGCACCGGCCACGGCGCCGCCGACCGCACCGCCGAGACACGCCGTGATGAACGGGCGCCCGAGCGGTAGCGTCACGCCGTAGATCAGCGGCTCCCCGACGCCCAGGATGCCGACCGGCGTCGCGCCCTTGATGGTGTCGCGCAGGGCGCGGTTCTTGCGGAGCTTGAGATAGACCGCGATCGACGCGCCCACCTGACCGGCGCCGGCCATCGCCAGGATCGTCAGCAGCGAGGTGTAGCCGGACTGCTCGATGAGCGCCATGTGAATCGGGATCAGCGCCTGGTGCAGGCCAAGCATCACCAGCGGCAGGAACAGGCCGCCGAGGATGAAGCCCGCCGCCACCCCGGAGTGCTCCAGCAGCCAATCGGCACCGTTGCCGATGCCGGTGGCGATCCAGTCGGCCACGAACATGAAGACGTAGATGGTCGCCAGCCCCGAGACCAGCAACGCGATCGTCGGCGTCACCAGGATGTCGATCGCGTCGGGGATCCGTCCGCGCAGCATCCGCTCGATCCAGGCGCACAGCGCGGCGGCCAGGATCGCACCGATCACGCCGCCCTGCCCAGGCGACAACTCCACCTGCCCGAAGCCGGGCAACGAGTAGTGGACGTCGGCGACGCCCGGGAATACGATGATCGCCGCCACCGCCCCGCCGAGCGCCGGGGTGCCGCCGAACTCCTTGGCGGCGTTGATACCGGCGAAGATCGCCAGGTAGGCGAAGAACGCGCCACCGATCACGGTCAGCGACGGCAGGATCGACTCGACCCAGCCCGGCGCGCCGCCGGCGGTGACCCAGTTGTTCAGCAGGCCGCGGATCGCCGCGACCAGACCGGCACCGATCAGCGCCGGGATCAGGGGGACGAAGATGTTCGCGATCTTGCGCAGCAGATTCTTGAACGGGGTGTTGTTGCGTTCCTTCTGCGCCGCCTTGATCGACGCGCCCTTGTCGGCGAGCGCCTTCGCGTCGTGCCCGGACGCCTCGAGCAGCCCACGGAACGCGGTGGTCACCTTGGTCACCGCGCCGGGTCCGAGCACGATCTGGAAGGTGTCGTCCTCGACCACCCCCAGCACACCCGGCACCTTCTTGACGGCGGCGACGTCGATCAGGCCGGGATCGACGGGCGTCACCCGCATCCGGGTCATGCAGTTCTCGACGGCGGCGATGTTCGACGCTCCGCCCAGCAGCGGGAGCAGCGCCTGCGCGGTCGCCAGGGACTTATCGGCCATGTCACGCCTCCTGATCGGAAGTGAGAGCGCCGCGGACAAAGCCGCCGGCGTCATCGAGTCGTCGTCGTGCGGCCGCCGCGTCGACGCCGGCGAGGATCATCACGATCGCGGTCTTGGCATGCCCGCCGGCCGCGTCGTACGCCGCCGCGGCCTCCGCCGCCGAGCACCCGGTGGCCTCGGCGACGATCCGCTGTGCCCGGGCGACCAGCTTCTCGTTGGTCGGCATCACGTCGACCATCAGATTCCCGTAGACCTTGCCGACCTGCACCATCGACGCGGTGGAGATCATGTTGAGGATGAGTTTCTGACTGGTGCCCGCCTTGAGCCGGGTGGATCCGGTCAGGACCTCGGGTCCGTTGTCGACCTCGATGGCGACATCGGCGTGCCCGCTGACCACCGCGCCCCGATTGCAGGCGACGGAGATCGTCGACGCACCGACGCCGCGGGCGTAGTCGAGACCGCCGATCACATAGGGAGTACGCCCGGAGGCCGCGATCCCGACCACCGCGTCGTCCGCGTTCAGACCGATGCCGGCGAGCTCGGTCGCGGCCAGCTCGGCCGAGTCCTCGGCGCCCTCGACCGCCTTGACGAAGGCCCGCTCACCCCCGGCGATCAGCCCCACGACCTGCTCGGGCGGGGTACCGAAAGTCGGCGGACACTCGACGGCGTCGAGCACCCCGAGCCGGCCGCTGGTGCCGGCCCCCAGGTAGACCAGCCGCCCACCGTTCCGGAAGGCCGCCGCGACGAGGTCGACGGCCGCGGCGATCTCGCCGATCGCCTCCCCCACCGCCTCGGCGACCTTCCCGTCCTCGGCGTTCATCACCGTCAGCAACTCGGTGACGCTCATCGCATCGAGTGCCGTCGTCCGCGGATTGCGCGTCTCGGTCCCCAGGTTCGCCAGGTTCTCGAGGTGTGCTGAATCGTCCACGATCCTCCCCTTATTCGTTTGTCGATCGGCCCGATTGGCCGCCGCTACCCCTCGCGAGGCGCCGTGGCGACGGCGATCACCGGATCACCGACCGACACCGGTCCCTCCGTCAGCGCCTCCACCGAGGCGAACTTCTTGGTGTTCATCACGACGATCGGCGTGATCACCGCGTAGCCGGCCTCCTCGATCACCGACCGGTCGAAGCGCACCAGCGGAGTCCCGGCCGTCACCTTCTGTCCGGCCTTGACGAAGACCTCGAAGCCCTCGCCGCCGAGGGCGACCGTGTCGATGCCGATGTGGATCAGCAGCTCGACGCCGTCGAACACCAAGCCGAAGGCGTGACCGGTCGCCTGCGCCGCCACCACCAGGGCGTCGGCCGGGGCGTAGACGGTGTCGCCGGTCGGCTCGATCGCGATGCCAGCCCCCATCGTTCCGCCGGCGAACGCCGCGTCGGGCACCTCCGACAGCGGGCGGGCGATGCCCTCGACCGGGGCGCCGATGAGCACCGTGCCGTCCTCGCGTTCCAGCACCGCGACCGAGGCCGCGGACGGGACGATCGCCGTCGCCTCCCCACCGCCGGTGTCCGCGACGATCGCGGCGGTCGCCGCGGCGACGTCGTCGCCGAGGTCGCCACCCTGCTCGGCCGCGCGCTCGGCGGCCTCGTCGGCGTCCCGCTGCAACTCGAACTCGGCCTGCTGCTCAGGTGTCCGGAAGCCGGAGAAGATCACCAGGAACATCGCGGTGAAGAAGGCCGCGGCCACCGCGATCCCGTACAGGAAGGTCGGGTAGAACACCGGGATGGTCAGCAGCGAGGTGAACGCGAAGGCGTTGGTCTTGACGCCGCCGCCGATACCGATGATCAGGCCGCCGACGAAACAGCCCACCAGCATCCGCGGATAGATCCGCTTGAAGCGCAGATGGATGCCGTACAGCGAGGGTTCGGAGATGCCGCCGAGCAGACCCGCCGCCAGCGCGCCGGTCGCCGTCTGTTTCATGTTCTTGTCACGCTGCTTCCAGGCCAGCACCAGCACGCCCGCGGTGGCGCCGAAGCACGCGAAGTTCCACGCACCCATCGGGCCCTGGATGAAGTCGTAGCCGAGGTTCTGGATGTTCAGCAGCATGATCGCGTTCAGCGGCCAGTGCAGACCCAGCGGCACCATGAACGGGTAGGCCAGCGGGATGACGATGGCGAAGATGAACGGTGAGAAGTCGTTGATGCTGCGCAGCACGTTGCCCAGGCCGGCACCGGCGTACACGCCGATCGGGCCGATCAGGAAGGCGGTCACCGGGATCATGATGAGCATGGCGAAGAACGGCACGAACACCAGGTGCAGGTTCTCCGGGATGATCCGCCGCAGCCCCTTGTAGAGCAGGCCCAGCACCGCCGCCATCAGCAGCGGCGGGAACACCTGCGAGCTGTAGTCGTTCAGGGTCAGCGGGATGCCGAAGATGTCGATGGTGTTGACGTCGAACCCGAAGATCTTGTGGTGCTGGATGTTCGGGTTGTCGAGGAAGCCCTTGTAGCCGGGCAGCATCAGCACCGCCATGATCGCGAAGCCCACCCACGGGTCGGCGCCGACCTTGCGTGAGGCGTTGTAGGCGATCATCAACGGCAGCATGACGAACACCGACTGCCAGCACAGGTTGATGAACTGCCAGCCGGGTGAGAGCGTCACGTCCGGCGAGTTCCACGCCGGGATCACCTTCAGGGAGGCCATCAGGGCCATGAAGGTGATGAACAACGACGCGCCGAGCAGCGCGCCGAGGATCGGCCGGAACGAGTCGGAGAGGAACTCGAACAGCGAGTCGACCCAGCTGACCTTGCCGCGCGGCCCCTTGGCGCGCGCGGCAGCCTTGATCGACGCGGCATCGTCTCCGCCGCCGGATCCGCCGCCCGCCATCGCGGGCAGACCCATGATGTCCTCGTAGACCGACTGAACGCCGCCACCGATGATCACCTGGTAGTGGTTGGCGCCCTGCGGCACGGCACCGAGCACCCCCGGGATCTTCTCGATCGTGTCCTTGTCGACCCCGCTGCCGTCGCGCAGTGCGAATCTCAGGCGCGTCGCGCAGTGCGTCAGCGATTCAATGTTCTGTGGGCCGCCGACCGCGTCGACGATCTGTGCGGCAGATTCCTTACTCATCGAACCTCCTGCTGTCGCGCGCCGCGGATCGGTCGCGTGAGCCTCTAGTGACCGGCCTGGTTCTCCGGCTTGTTGGTGTAGACGTAGCGGTAGTAGTCGGCGTCCCGCAGCTTGCTCGCGGCGGCCTCGTCGACCACGATCGTCGCGCGCGGATGCCACTGCAGGATCGACGCCGGGCACGACGCCGACAGCGGCCCCTCGACCGTCGCGGCGATCGCGGCGGCCTTGCCCTCCCCGGTGGCGACCAGCGCGAGGCGCCGTGCATCGCAGATGGTGCCGAGGCCCTGGGTGATCACATGGAAGGGCACCTGATCGAGATCGTCGTCGAAAAACCGCGCGTTGTCTCGCCGCGTCTTCTCGGTGAGCGTCTTGATGCGGGTGCGTGAGGTCAGCGACGATGACGGCTCGTTGAACCCGATGTGGCCGTTGCTGCCGATGCCGAGGATCTGGACGTCGACCGGGCCGACTTCGCCGATGAGCGCGTCGTAGGCGTCGGCGGCGATGCGGCTGTCCGGGGCCATCCCGTCCGGCGAGTAGACCTCGCCGATGTCGATGTGATCGGTGAAGTTGTCGCGGATGAACCGCGCGTACGACTCCGGGTGCGTCGGCGGCAGACCCACGTACTCGTCGAGCAGCACCGCGTCGACCCCGGCGAAGCTCAGGCCCTCCTCGCGATGGCGGCGGATCAGTTCACGGTAGGTCGGTAGCGGCGACGATCCGGTCGCCAGCCCGAGGGTCGTGGCGCCGCCACGAACGGCTCCGGTGATGATGTCGGCCATCACCTGTTCCGGGTGATCGGTGATCACGACCTCCATGTGCGTGCACTCCCTTTGCTGTCGTCTCCGTTGGCGATGGGCTGAGACTAACGCGCACGCGGGGCTCGTGTTATCCGATCCGGAATCGCTTCATCTCGGCGATCCGTTCGGACCGGTCCGTCGGGTAGACGTCGGGCGAACCTCGACGTGGGCGCGGCCAGCACGCCGGCACGGCCGAGTCTCCGGAGTCCGGATGCCGCGAGCGGTGCGAGATCACCGGAACCGTCCCGCGAGCGAGTGCCCACGCGCAGGTCTTGCCGGCCGATCAGTGATCGCGAAACGCGACCAGTCGATCTGCATCGGGGTCCGAGACGATCCGGTGCAGGTCGGACATAGACAGCTTCTACTCAGCACCAGTCCCGCGAGCGAGTGCCCACGCGCAGGTCCAACTGCTGCAGACGGTCGGCGACGACGGTCACCGCACCCTCCGCGTTCTGCACCTTCCCGCGGATCAGCAGCGCCGACGCGGTCTGGGCCAGCGTCCGGTACCGCGCCCACAGGCCGACCGAGCAGACCACGTTCACCATGCCGGTCTCGTCCTCCAGGTTGATGAAGGTGACGCCCGACGCGGTTGCCGGGCGCTGGCGGTGGGTCACCGCGCCGCCGACCGTGACGCGCGAGCCGTCGGGCACCGACAGCAGCCGGTCGGCGGGCGTCACCCCCATCGCGTCCAGCCGCGGCCGCAGATACTGGGTCGGATAGGTGTGCGGGGTGATCCCGGTCGACATCGCGTCCACCGCGGCCAGCTCGATGTCGGACATGCCGGGCAGCGTCGGCACCTGGCGCGGCGAGACGACGGGCAGCTGGTCTTCGCGCAGCCCGGCGACGGCGCCCGCCTCCCACAGTGCGGCACGACGATCCAGCCCCAGCGACCCGAACGCTCCCGCAGTAGCCAGCGATTCCAGTTGCGGCGCAGTCAATTCCGTGCGACGAGACAGATCGGCGACGTTCTCGTAGGGTCCTCGCTCCACACGTTCGGCGACGATCCGCTTCGCCGCCTCGTCGCCGAACGCGCGCACCGCACCGAGCCCGATCCGGACGTCGAGGCCGCCGTTCTCCAACTCCGCGTGCGCCAGCGACCGGTTGACATCGGGGTGGTGCACGGTGACGCCGTGCCTGCGCGCATCGGCCACCAGCGACTGCGGCGAGTAGAAGCCCATCGGCTGCGCGCGCAGCAGTGCCGCGCAGAACGCCGCCGGATGGTGCAGCTTGAACCACGCCGAGTAGAAGACCAGCGACGCGAAGCTCTGCGAATGGCTTTCCGGAAAGCCGAAATTGGCGAACGCCGCCATCTTCTCGTAGATCCGGTCGGCCAATTCCCCGGTGATCCCGTTGACGCGTTCCATGCCCTCGTAGAACCGGGCCCGCAGACGCTCCATCTTCTCCGGGGAGCGCTTGGAGCCCATCGCCCGGCGCAACTGGTCGGCCTCGGCGGTGTCGAACCCGGCGACGTCGACCGCCAGCTGCATCAGCTGCTCCTGAAAGAGCGGGATACCCAGGGTGCGATGGAGTGCCCGCTTCATCGACGGGTGCTCGACTTCGGAGTCCTCGTCGCCGTTTCGGCGCCGGATGTACGGGTGCACCGACCCGCCCTGGATGGGGCCGGGCCGGATCAGCGCCACCTCGACCACGAGGTCGTAGAAGTTACGCGGCTTCAATCGCGGCAGGGTGGCCATCTGCGCCCGGGACTCCACCTGGAAGACACCGATCGTGTCGGCGCGGCAGAGCATGTCGTACACGGCCTCCTCGGTTAGGTCGAGTTTCGCCAGATCCACCTCGATCCCCTTGTGTGCCTTGACCAGATCGATCGCGTAGCGCAGCGCGGAGAGCATGCCGAGGCCGAGAAGATCGAACTTCACCAGACCGACCGCAGCACAGTCGTCCTTGTCCCACTGCAGCACACTGCGGCCCTCCATCCGCGCCCACTCGGTGGGGCAGACGTCGGCGATCGGCCGGTCACAGATCACCATCCCGCCCGAATGGATGCCGAGATGTCTTGGCAGGGAGGAGATCTCGGAGGCCATGGCGCGGACGTCGTCGGGTGCGGAATCGGGCACCTTGCTCCACGCGTCCTGCTGACCGGGGTCGTAGCCGAGGGCGCGGGCCATATCGCGCACCGCCGACCGCCCGCGATAGGTGATCACATTGGCCACCTGTGCGCTGTACGCGCGGCCGTGCTTGGCGTAGACGTGCTGGATCACCTCCTCCCGGCGATCGGATTCAATGTCGACGTCGATGTCCGGCGGACCGTCGCGTTCGGGAGCCAGGAACCGCTCGAAGAGCAGCTCGTTGGCCACCGGGTCGACGTTGGTGATGCCGAGCGAATAGCAGACCGCCGAGTTGGCGGCGCTCCCTCTGCCCTGGCAGAGGATGTCGTTGCGCCGGCAGAAATCGACGATGCCGTGGACGATCAGGAAGTACCCGGGGAAGGTCAGCGCCTCGATGATGTTCAGTTCGTGGTCGATCTGCCGGTAGGCGTCGGGGCGCTGCTCGCGGGTGCCGTAGCGGCGGAGGGCACCCCGCTCGGTGAGCTCACGCAGCCAGCTCGCCTCGGTGTGCCCGTCCTGGACGTCGAACAACGGCAGGTTCGGCGCGATCAGTTTCAGCGAGAAGGCGCAGTCGGCCGCCACCTGCGCCGCGGTGTCGATGGCGTCGAGATGGGCGGGCAGCAGGCGCGCCATCTCGTCGCCGCTGCGCAGATGCGCTCCTCCGACACCGGGCAGCCACCCGGCGATGGTGGCGATGTCGGTGCGGGCCCGCACCGCGGCCACCGCCATGGCGAGTCGTCGTCGATCCGGGCCGGGGAAATGCGCCCCGGTGGTGGCGACGGCCGGCAACGCCAGCTCGGCGGCCAGCCCGGCCAGGACGGCGTTGCGCTCGTCGTCGTCACTGCACCCGGAAGCAGTCAGCTCGACCAGCACATTGTCCGGCCCGAAACGATCGGCCAACTCCCCCAACGATTTTCGTGCCGCAGCCACACCGCCGCGAGCCAGTGCCCGGCGCACCGATCCCTTCCGGCAGCCGGTGAGGATCAGCCAGTGCCCGGCGGCCGAGGAAGTGATCAGATCGGCGTCGTACCGCAGCACCCCCTTCCGGTCCCGGGTGCCCTTCGATGAACCGTCCCTGAGCTCCTTCGATGAGCGGTCCCTGAGCTCCGTCGAAGGGTCGCCACCGCGCATGTGCGCGTCGGCGATGGTCCGGGACAGTCGCCGGTAGCCCTCGGCGTCCCGGGCGAGCACCAGCAGATGCTCGCCCGGCGGATCCACCGCGCCCGCCCGTCGACGATTCGGCGACGAGGCCTCCACCGAGAGCTCCGCGCCGAACACCGTCGGCATGCCGTACTCCCGGGCCGCCTCGGCGAAACGCACCACCCCGTAGAAGCCGTCGTGGTCGGTCAGCGCCAGCCCGGTCAGGGCCAATCGCCGCGCCTCGGCGACCATCTCCTCCGGCATCGCGGCCCCGTCGAGAAAGCTGTAGGCGCTGTGCGCGTGCAATTCGGCGTACCGGATCGACGACTCCACCGGTTCCACCTCGTCGGGGAGGAACGTTCCCCGCTTGCGCGACCACGCCGGCGAATCTCCGCCGTCGCCCGGCACGTCCGGTTCGGCGAGTCTCCGTCCATCGGCCGGCCGGCCGGAGAGCACCCGCTCCATCTCCGACCAGCTCGGCGGCCCGTTACTCCATCCCACCGAATCATTTTAGAACGTACGTTCGATAGAGGCCAGCCATTGACTTTCCTCCCAGGAAAGAGAATACTTACTTTCCAAGTAGGAAAGTCAATGAGGAAGTGGTCCAGATGAACGACACCACCCACGAGGGCGCACGATCGGCCCTCGACTCGATCGACAGCGCCCAGCACGCGATGGCCGGTGAGATCGGACTGCCGCGCTGGTACTGGTGGATGATGGCCGCCGGCTGGATCGTCCTGGGCGTTCTCGGCGATCTGACGCCCGGCTGGGTCGCGATCGTCGCGACCGTGCTCTTCGGCGCGGGCAACGCCACCCTGGCCGGACGCCTCTACGACGGCACCCGCGGCACCGCCGGCGTGCGGTTGAACCGGTCCCAGGTCAGCCGCCGGCTCCCCTGGCTGATCATCGGCATCCTGGTGGTGCTGGTGCTGCCGACCATCGGCGTCGCACTCGGACTGGACGCCGACGGCGCCGGGCACCCGGGCCTCCTCGCGTCGGTGTTCGTCGCCGCGATCGTCGGTTTCGGCGGCCCGGAGATCCTCCAGCGCCTGCGCCGGCTGGTCCACGCATGAGCGGATTCGACGAACTCATCCACCCCAGCACGCGGCTGTCGCTGGTGGCGACGCTGGCCGCCGCCGACTGGGCGGAGTTCGCCTTCCTCAAGGAGAAGCTGAACCTCTCCGACTCGGCCCTCTCCAAGCAGCTGACCACGCTGGAGAAGGCCGGGTACGTGGCCACCGAACGCCGGCTCACCGGCCGTCGCCACACCCTCCGCGCACGACTGACCCCGGTCGGCCGGGCCGCGTTCGACGGCCACGTCGCCGCCTTGCGCGCCATCGTCGACGGCGCGGGGGCGTCGTAGGCCGTTACGATGGCGCCGGCCCGCCGGATGTCACAGCAGTCCGTGCTCCGCGAGCCACTGCTCGCCCCGGCGCTTCGACGCCTGGGCGAGCCAGGCGTCGGAGACCAGCTCGGCCAGTTCATCCCGACTGATCTCGTGCAGGCGTGACGCCCGGAGCAGCACCGACGGGTGGCCGTCGAAGTGCGGCGTGGTGAAGTACGGCGAGGTGTCGTCGCGCACCAGCGCGTCCTTCTCCTCCGGCGACCCGACCCAGAAGACGATCACGTCGTCGTACTTCTCCCCGGTCGCCGGATCCCGCGCGTCCGGGCGCGGGGTGCGGAAGAAGACGAAGGACTTGCCGCCGACCTGGTAGACCGCGTTGCCGGACTTGCCGTGGACGACGGTGACGTGCGGCATCGCGGCGGCGAGATCGTGGACGTCGCCGACGGCCGCCGGCCGCGGACTCATCGGTCCGCGGGCTTTCGCGGCGGCAGCGGAACCAGCATCGACACGCGCCGGCGGTAGTCCGCGTAGGCGGGGTACCTACCCGCCGAGATCGACTCGGTGAACCATGTCGAGCCGAGGAACAGCAGCGTGAGCAGTACCGCGCCGATGATCGTCCAGTTCAGCGCCCCGCCCCAGAAGCCGAGGCCGGCGGCCACCCCCGCGACGCCGGCGAAGAAGTAGAAGACCCACCACTGCGCCTGCTCGAAGAAGAAGTTCGGGTGGCGGCTGTAGGCGAACAGCCCGGTCGTCACGAAGCCCGGTTCGAGCGTGCCGCCCGCTCGCCGCTTGGCCTGCTGAAAGTTCCACTGCTGCTGGTCGGCGACCGACTCGCCGCACAGACACAGCAGGAACAGCGCCGCGCACACGACATCGGCCGCGGTGAACCCGGCCGGATGCGCCCACACGAAGTAGGCCGGCAATGTGATCAGTACCAGCAGCGCGTTCTGATAGAACGCGATGAACGTCGCGTTGAAGAGCTGGAACTGCCCGGGCGTCATCGCGCCGCGCAGCACCGCCCACCGGTAGTCCTCCATGCCGGTGTAGCCGCCCTTGCGGGCGAAGTTGAACGTGAGTCGAGCGCCCCACAGGGTCGCCAGCACCGCCATGACGATCAACCGCCCGGAGTCGCGGCCGTCGAGGATCGCCGAGATCGCGAAAATCCACACGTAGACCACCGGCACGACCGACCACAGCCGGTCGACCCACGACGTCTCGTTCGTGACCAGGGACGTCACCCAGCAGAACAGCGCGGCGGCCGCCCCGAGCACGACGACCAGAAGAAGCGGGTCCACCCAGTCATCGTAGAACCGCGATGACGCCCCCGGCATGCAGAACACCGGCCGTCTCCGCGTCGCGAAGGGAAGATCGCCGCCCGTGGCGCTGAGACGGCCGATGTTCTGCGGGGACGCGGCCGACGCGCCACGCCGACGGCACCTCCGGCCGCGCGAATGTGAGAACCTGTTGCAGTGACGCATTACTTCGTGACCGGCGGCAGCGGCTTCATCGGCCGCCGCGTCCTGGCACGGCTCCTCGCCGACGACGACGCGCAGGTGACCGTGCTGATCCGCCGCGGATCACTACCGCGTTTCGCGACCGCCCTGGAGCAGATTCCCGGCGGCGAGCGGGTCGTGACCGCCGTCGGCGACCTCGCCGAGGAGAACCTGGGCCTCGCCCACGACGACCCGCTGTCGCTCGCCGCACCGGACCGGCGTATCGACCACGTCATCCACCTCGGCGCGATCTACGACCTGACCGCCGACGACGACGCCCTGCGCGCGGTGAACGTCGACGGCACCGCGCGGGTGGCCGAGTTCGCGGTCCGCCACGGCGCCATGCTGCATCACGTCTCCACCGTCTCCGTCGGCGGCGACCACGACGGTGACTTCACCGAGAACGACTTCGACCTCGGTCAGGACTTCCCCACCGCCTACCACCGCACCAAGTTCGAGGCCGAACGCGCGGTGCGGGAGACCCCGGACCTGCGCTGGCGGGTCTACCGCCCGACCGGGGTGGTCGGCGACTCCGTCACCGGCGAGATGGACCGGGTCGACGGCCCCTACTTCTTCTTCGAGCACATCTCCGCGCTCGGGCAGCTGCCGTCGTTCGTGCCGATCCCGATCTGGAACCTGGGCGAGGCCAACCTGGTCCCGGTCGATTACGTCGCCGACGCGCTCGTCGCCCTCCTCGGCTACCACCCCGGCGAATCGGGCCTGGTGTTCCACCTCGCCGACCCCCGATGCCGGACCATCACCGACGTGCTCAACGCCTTGGCCCCGGCGGTCGGGGCGCCGCGCGTGTTCTCCGCCGTCCCGCCCGCACTGGCCCGCCCGGTACTGGCCGCGACCGGCTACGCGCCACTGCGGCCCGGGCGCGACCTGGTGGTCGGGCAGCTCGGCATCCCGCCGGTCCTTCTCGACATGGTCGCCCTCCCGATGCACGTCCGATCGGAGACGACCGCGGAGGTGCTCGACGGCCTCGGCGTGGTCCTCCCCGACCTCGACGACTACGCCCCGCGCCTGTGGGAGTACTGGGCGGAGCACCTGGATCCGTCGCGGCATCGCCGGGACGACGAGCGGGGCCCGCTGGTCGGCAAGAAGATCGTGATCACCGGCGGCTCGTCGGGCATCGGGAAGGCGACGGCCCGCATGTGCATCACACGCGGCGCCGACGTGATCCTGGTGGCACGCGACGCCGAGCGGCTCACCGAGGTGGCCGACGAACTGAACGCCGAGGTCCCCAAGCCCGGTCTGCCGCTCGGAACGGCGAGCGCCTACCCGGCCGACATCACCGATGAGGCGACCGTGCGGACCCTGGTGAAGTCGATCATCGCCGAGCACGACCACATCGACATCCTGGTGAACAACGCCGGCCGGTCGATCCGCCGTGCCACGGTCAACGCCCTCGACCGCGCCCACGACTACCAGCGCACCATGGCCGTCAACTACTTCGGCGCGGTCTACATGACGCTGTCGGTGCTGCCGCACATGATCTCCCGGCAGTCCGGGCACATCGTGAACGTCTCGTCCGCGGAGATGCTGCGCCGCGCCCCGCGTTTCGGGGCGTACGCGGCGTCGAACGCGGCCCTGGAGGCCTTCGCCGACTCGACCAGCGCCGAGACACTGTCCGACCACGTCACCTTCACCAACGTGCGGCTGCCGCTCACCCGGACCCGGATGATCACGCCGACCAGCGCCTACGACGCCCGCCGCGGGATCTGGGGCGTGGACAAGTCCGCGAACCGGGTCCTCAAAGCGATCGTCACCCGGCCCAAGCGCGTCAACTCGTTCCTCGGCGGCCTCGCCGACTTCGGGCACTGGGCCGCGCCGCGCCTGACCACCCGGATCATGCACCAGGAGTATCTGCTGCAAGAGGAGTCCCCCGCCGCGCTCGGCGAGGTCCGCGGAGTCTGAACCGTGCCGCCCGACACGCCATATCTGCTGGTCGACGACGCGGTGCTGCGCCGCAACGTCGAGCAACTGGCCGAGTGGGCCGCCGGGCTCGGGCTTGCGGTGCGCCCGCACGCCAAGACCCACAAGTGCGCGCAGGTGGCCCGTCGCCAGGTCGACTGCGGTGCGAGCGGTCTCACCGTCGCGACCATCGGTGAAGCGGAGGCGTTCGCCGACGCGGGGTACACCGATCTGTTCATCGCGTACCCGCTGTGGCTGTCCGGCGACAAGGCCGCCCGGCTCCGGGCCCTCGCCGGCCGGGCCGCCGTGCGGGTCGGAGTGGACTCGCCGGAAGGGGCACGGCGCCTGGCCGCGGGACTCGGCGGAGCCCACGTCCGGGTTCTCGTCGAGGTCGATTCGGGCATGCATCGCACCGGGGCACCGCCCGCCGACGCCGGCGCGGTCGCGGCCGTCGCCCGCGATGCGGGGCTCGACGTGGTCGGCGTCTTCACCTTCCCCGGGCACGGGTACGGACCCGGCCCGGCCCGCGCCGACGCCGCAGGCCAGGAGATCCGCGCACTCGCCGACGCGGCGGAATCGTTGCGCCGTCACGGGATCGAACCGGCCGTGGTCAGCGGCGGGTCGACGCCCACGGTCGCGCTCCTGCGGCAGAGTTCGGCCGCCGCGGGTGTCCTCACCGAGATCCGGCCCGGCGTCTACCCGTTCAACGACGCCCAGCAGATCGAACTCGGTTCGTGCGCATTCGGCGACGTCGCCCTCGCCGCGGTCGCCACCGTGGTCCGTGCCGAGCAACCTTCGCCCCTTGAGCCCTTCGACTCCGCTCAGGAACCACCCCGCCGAAAGGTAGTGCTCGATGCGGGCAGCAAGGTGCTGGGCGCGGACCGGCCGGCGTGGACCACCGGGTTCGGGCGTCTTCTCGATCACCCCGAGGCGCGGATCGTCTCGCTGTCCGAGCACCACGCCGTCGTCGAGTTTCCGGCCGGCACGACCTGTCCCGGGCTGGGAGACCACGTGCGGGTGGTGCCGAATCACGTCTGTTCCGCGGTGAATCTCGCCGACGAACTGGTGGCCGAGACCGCGCACGGCACCGAGGTCTGGCCGGTCATCGCCCGCGGCGCCAATCGCTGATCGGCCGCGGTCACCGCGGCAGCGGCCGGTCCCTGCCGTAGATGTGCACGGCGCCGGGCCCGCCGGCGAAGCACTCATCGAATCGGGCGATCGCGGTCATCTCGATCACCGTCACATCGACATCCGGAGCGGGCGCGAACCGTGCGTCGTGCGATCCCGTCCCGCGCTGATCGGCGCCTCGCGGGCCGGTCTCGATCCGCGCCAGCTGGGTGTGAGCGCCGTAGCCCGGCCACGCCGGATCCCGGTAGTCGGCGTGCACGCAGGGCACTCCGCCGTCGTCGCCGAGCGCGTACTGACCGTCGCAGTTGAAGGCCCATCCACCCGACCGGGCGGCCACCGCGGGCGGATGCAGCTGCATGCCGCAGGACGGGATGAGATGCAGATCCAGGCCGTCGCCGCGGGACGGCCAGGGGCTGCGGTCGACACCTTTGCGCAGCCTCCGGTCGGCGTGGTCGAGGCAGATCTCCACACCCACGGTGAGCGCCTCGCCGCCGGGGCCGCCGCCGATCCGGAACAGCGAGTAGGGGTCGCGCGGGGTGGTCTTGAGATCGCCGCCGGAGGTGTCGAGGATCGGATAGGCGGCCATCTGCTCGGTGATCACCGGGCGGCCGGTCACGTCCCACAGCAGCAGGTCCTCGTTGGAGTCGAAGTACTTCTCGGTGGTGACCGCCCGGGCCCCGAGCGGCCCGGTGACGCCGTCGAAGGCGCCGGGACCGAGCACGAACGACCGGTTCCGCACCTGGACCTGCGGGTAGGAGTGGCAGTTCTTGATGAAGTTCACCAGCGTGTCGAGCACCACCTGCGCCAGCGGCCCGTCGGCGGTCCGCCATGCCTCGCCCAGAGACCGGACCACATCGTTGCGGACGGTGCACGACGCCGAGCTCAGGACGGCGTCCAGGTCGGCGATCCGGGCGCTGATCGCGGTGCCGAGCACCAAGAGGAAGTCCGGGTACTCCTCGGCCGGGAAGAGCCGTTCCAGTTCGGCGAGGATCAGATCCGCCGGGTCGGGCTCATCGGGCGCGTGCACGTAGGGCCCCATCGGGCCGTGCCAGTAGAACTCCGGCGCGACGAAGACGTTGAGCACCCCGGGTTCGGCGCCGGCCAGCGTCTCCCGCGCCGCATCGACGGCCGCCTTGAGCGCGTGCGCGCGGACGGCGATGTCGTCGGCGAGATCGGCCGCGGCCCGGTATGTCCCGGCGACGGCCCCGCGGCCGTTGGGGTCGCCCACCGGGACGATGTCCGCGGGGGTCGTGGGCACCGCGTATCCGACGAAGCGCACCTTCTCATAGCCCGCCATGGCCGTCCCCTCCCGTTGCGCGATGATGCCGAACTCTACCGGGCCTCACTCGTACACCCCCTCCACCTTCCAGCGGGCCCCGCGGTAGCAGAGCAGCAGCGCGCGCGACGGCCGCGAGTCCGCCGGGGGCTCCAGCAGCACCTGCGCGCGGGCCATCACCGCGTCGGGTTCGGCCGGCGAGTCGACACCGAACGGCCAGGGGCCCGCCCACCAGCAGACCCGGTGCGGTGCGGCCGCCATCCGGAGTTCGACTGGCTCGGCGCTGAACGCACCGCGGCCGGTCACCGCGACCGGCTCACCCGCGGCGTCGAACAGCTCCACCTCGCCGGTGGTGAGCAGCGCCGGCAGCGGCCGGGCCAGCGCATCCGGCCAGGCCGCCTCGACCGGACGCTCGGGGACCCGGTCGTCGCCGTAGGCCACCAGCGACACCCGCTCGGCCGGTCCGCGGCCCCCACTGAGCACCGGGACCCGGACGGCCTCGCCGCCCAGCAGCCCCTGCACCCGGACCAGGGAGCGTCGCGCCTTCTCCCCCAGCCCGTTCGCCGCCTCACCGGGCAGTCCCGCGCCGGTCAGCGCGTACTGCAGCATCCCCGGATTCACCAGTTCCACCGGCTCCAAGCGCAGCCGCACCAGCGGTGAGTCGGGCGCCTCGAGCGAACCCCGGGTACGGGTCAGCCAGCCCTCCAGCTGCCACCGGATCCGGTCGGCGGTCGACTCCGGGGTCAGCGGCTCGGCGCACCGCCAGGTCCGCGAGTGCTCCTGGCCGAGTTCGGTCACCGCGTGCACCGTCAGCCGGGTGCACGCCAGCGCCGCCGACGACAGCCTCCCGTGCAGTTCCTCCGCCAAGCGGCGCCCGAGGAAGGCGACCGCGTCGATCCGGTCGACCGGCGGATCGCACTCGTAGGTCACCTCGATCTCCGGTGGTATCGGGGCGCGGGCGGGTCGGCGGCCGGGCCGGGCCGCCGCGAGCCGATGCGCCACCACCCCGTCCGGCGAGAACCGCGAGGCCACGTCGACCGTCTCCAGTTTCGCGAACGCCCCCAGCGTGCGGAGCCCCAAGCGCCACAGCAGATTCACCAGATCGTCGCGGCCCGGCGCGGAGAGCGACGGCTCGATCACCAGGTCGGCGATCGGCCGCGGCGCGAGGAACTCGGCATCGCCGCCGGGCGGGACGGCGCACCCGGCCCGGGCGGCCAGCACCGCGGTGAACAGCTGATCGGCGACGCCCACCTGCGCGGCGATCCCGAGGCTTTCGACGGCCTCGGCCACCGCCTCGCCCAGCCCGGTCTCGCCACCGAAATAGCGGGCGGCCCGGTCGGCCGCCACCGCCAGCAGCCCGGGGCGCAGCACCTCGGTCATCGGCACGACGGCGGTGACCGCGGCGGCCACCGGATCGAAGAGCCGCCCATCGCGATGCGGATCGGACGGCGTCACCAGCAGTTCCGGGCACGCGGCCTGGGCCTGGCGTTTCCGCATGCCGCGGCGCACCCCGGCGCGTCGTGCCGCCCGCGTGCACGCGACCACCTTCCCCGCCGCCAGCGTCGCCACCGGCTCGGTCACCGCCACGTCGAGGAACTGCGCCGCCGCGGCGGCCGGCCAGTCCGGACACCACAACACCAGCACCCGGCTCAATTCGCCACCTGCCATCGGCTCTCGCGCTCGGCCACCGAGACCAGCCGCAGCGCACCTTCTTCCCCGATACCCGGCATGACGAGCTCACAGCGCACCCCGCGCGGCACGATTCCGGTGCCGGCCACCTCGATGTCCACCTGCAGTCCGCCGATCCGGCCGTAACCGTTGCGGCGCAACGGCAGGTGCCGATAGCCGGCCACCTGCGCCGCCATCCGCACCGCCGCACCGGGCCACGCGCCGGGATCGCCGACCGCCACCAGCGTCGCCGCTTGGCGTCGTGCCCGGCCGGCCAGCACCCGGGCCCGCGCCGGCATCACCCGGGGCGTGCCGACCAGCACCAGGTCGAGCCCGTCGAGCAGCACCCCGGCCACCTCCAGGGCATCGACCCCCGGTTCCCCGACCACCGCGATGCGGTCCAGATCGGCCCCGAGATCGGCCGCCATCGCCAGATTCAGCCGCGGCAGTCCGACGAGCGCCGCGGTGGCCCCCGAGGAGGTGGCCGCGGCCAGCAGGGCCACCGGCAGGGTCATCGCCCCGCTCACCTCGACCGTCGTCCCCGGCGCCAGTCCGCGCCGCGGAAGCAGCTCCGCGACGGGCGCGGGCACCGGCAGCACGGCGGCGGCGAGCCCACCCGGCGACAACTGCGCGAGCGTGCGTCGCAGCGCCGCCACGGTGGCGGGCCTGCCTAAACTGGGCTCGGCGATCCCGCCCGGCCGCGGGTTCTGGTGATCGGACATGCGCTTCCCCTCGCTTGGACGACCATTCGCTTCGCGGCAGGGAAGATACCGTTCATCGAACTGATGTTCTAAAGATAGCGACGGGGTCCGACAACCGTCAACGAGGAGACCGATCGGCATGCAGCAACGGGTATACGCACTGGTCATCGCGGTGCTGGCGATCGTCGCCATCGTGCTCACCGCGCTGCCCTGGGCCAGCACCGATCGGATCGGCGTCCCGATGAACTGGAACGGTTTCGGCTCCGTCGACTACCACTCCCCACAGGACGATCTCGCGGCCCGGCCGCTCGGCGACTTCGTGGTCCTGGTCGCCGTCATCGCTCTCCTCACCGCCGTCGCGATGGTCGTGCCCGCCCTGCGCGCTCTCGCGACCGCGCTGCGCTGGGTGGCCGCGCTGTTCTCACTGTGGGCCGCCGCGATCCCGATCATGGTCCTCGTCAACCCGCGGATCTTCCTGGAACCGGCCTTCACGGCACTCGGGGTGGGCGACATGCTCGGCGGGCACTACACGAGCATGATTCGCGACATGGTCCTGAAACGTCCGACGCTGATCTCACTGACCGTGGTGCTGGTGCTGATGGCCGCGCTTCTGGTGGCCGCCGCGGTCAGTGCGCTCCGCCACCGCGCTCCAGCACTGACGCCGGCACCGGCCACCCCCGCCGGCGCCGAGTAGATTCGGGAAGCATGCAGCCGTCCCAGCGCCGCCTCTACGCGTCCGCGATCGGTCTGATGGCCGTACTGACCATCGGCACCGTCTTCGTCCCCTGGGTATCGCTCTACACGCTCGGCACCCCGGTCGGCTGGGACGGGATCGGGCGGACCCACGACGCCGCCTACGCCGCACTGCACGTCGGCCCCCGGCCGTACGGCTGGTATGTGATCGCCGCGGGCGCCGTCGGCCTCCTGGCCGCGCTCACCCTGTTCGTCTCCCGCCCGCGAGTGACCGTCTGGGCGCTCTGGATCGCGGCGCTCGCCGCACTCGCCGCGACCGCGGTCCCGATCATCGCGCTGGCCGATCCGGCCTGGCTGATCGGCGGTTTCATCCACCAGATCACCCTGCACCCGCTGCCCGGGAAGATGGGCCGGGAATTCCTCAACGTGCCGGTGCTCGGATTCGTCATCGGCGCGCTGGTGCTGCTCGCGATCCTCTGCATCGGCACGGCCCTGGCTCTCCGTCCGCTCCGCTGGCGGATCCGGGTCAGTATCGATCGCACGCCCGCCGCCCGAGCCGGTGCGGACGCGGACGGCGGGGACGCGGACGGTGCAGACGCGGACGAAGCCGCGACGGACGACGACGTCGAACCCGCGACCACCGGGACCGAGACCACCGAGGACGAAGACACCGAAGACAAGGCCGGCGACGACGAGGACGAGATCACCGAACCCGAGCCCGCCGACCCGCTGGCCATGATCATCATCGACAAGACCGGCGGCAGCTAAGCGGGGCTTCGACTCGGTCTCGCCTAACGGCTCGACCGGTGGTTCCTGAGCGAAGTCGAAGGGCTCAGCCGGCGGATAGAACCACACGACCAGACAGCCGGCGGATGGAGCCGTTCGACCCGTGGGTCCTGCGCGGAGCCGGCGGACTCAACCGATCTGCCGGTTCACCGCCCAGCGAGTGAGGGCGTTGCGATTGGACTGCTGCGTCTTGCGCAGCACGTTCGACGCGTGGGTCTCCACCGTCTTGACCGAGATGAACAGTTCTTCCGCGATCTCCCGGTAGGTGTAGCCGCGGGCGAGCAGCCGCAGCACCTCCATCTCGCGCTTGGTCAGCGAGTCCAGCTCCGGGTCGAGCGCCGGTTCACCCGCCGGCGACCGGCCGGTGAAGGAATCCAGAACGAAGCCGGCCAGGCGCGGACTGAAGACGGCGTCGCCCTCGGCGACGCGTCGTACCGCATCGGCCAGTTCGGGTCCGCTGATCGTCTTGGTCACGTACCCGCGGGCCCCGGCCCGGATGGTGGCGATCACGTCGGCGGCGGCGTCGGACACCGAGAGCGCGAGGAAGACCGGGGCGTCGGAGCCGAGCGCATCGGTCACCCCGCGCAGCACCGCCACCCCGCCCCCGGCCGGCATGTGCACGTCGAGCAGCACCACATCGGGGCGCACCCGCGTGATCCCGGCGACCGCCTCGGCGACGGTGCCTGCGTCGCCGACCACGTCGAGCCCGTCCTCGCTGGCCAGTTCGGCGCGGACCCCGGAGCGGAAGACCGCGTGGTCGTCGACCAGAAACACCCGATACGTCATGAATCCTCCTGTGAATCGTCCCCGCCGCCGGTCGAACCCTCCCCGCCGGCCGAACCCTCCCCGCCGGCCGAGCCTGTCGAGGCCCGCGGCAGCGTCAGCGTGACATTGGTACCGCGGCCGGGCGTCGACCGCACCTGGGCGCAGCCGCCCGCGCGCTCCATGCGCGCGTTGATCGACCGGGCGATGCCCTGCCGGTCGTCGTCGACCGCATCCGGCTCGAAGCCGCAGCCGCGGTCGCGGACGAACACCTCGATGCGATCGCCGCGCACCTCGGCGTACACGTCCACCTGCTGCGCCCCGGAATGTTTGGCGGCGTTCACCAGCGCCTCGCGCGTCGCGGCGATCAACGACGACGCCGAGCGCGCCCACGTCTCGTCGCGCAACTCCTCGGGTGTGGTGTCGCCGACGGTCACCGCCTCGATCTCCGTCCCGTACGACTCCTCGATCTCGGCGGCCAGCGCCGCGATCGCCGCCGCGAACGACTCGCGGCGCTGCGCCGGATCGCCGAACAGCCAGGTGCGCAGCTCGCGTTCCTGCCGGCGGGCCAGTCGTGCGACGGTGTCCGGGTCGCCCGACTGCTTCTGGATCAGCGCGAGGGTCTGCAGCACGGAGTCGTGCAGGTGCGACGCGATCTCCTCGCGTTCGGCGGTCCGGATCCGTTCGGCGCGCTCGGCGTCGAGCGCCCGGATCAGCCGCATCCAGAGCGGCACGGTCAGCAGGATCACGCCGACCAGGGTGGCCAGCACGGCGAGCACCGTCGAATTCATGCCGCCGAGCACCGAGCCGCTGGCGACCACCATCACCACCAGGCCGCCGATCACCAGCAGCGCACCGGCGCCGACCCGCAGCCAGGTGACCACCGTGCGCCGTCCGCCGACGCCGGTGACGTCGACCTCACGCCAGACCAGTCCGGCTCCGCCGAGCACGAAGACCACCGCGACCAGCTGCTGAGCGGGGGCGTTGGCCGCCACCAGCATGCTCACCACCAGCGCCACCGCGCCGAGCGCGACCAGCCCGTAGGCCTGTCGCCGTTCGGCCGGGCCGGGCCGGGCGGTGTCGTCGCCCGGCGGGCAGAAGAACCAGAGCGCGGCGTACGCGAAGGCGCCCGCGCCGGCGAGAGCGGCCAGCACGACGAAGACCACGCGCACGCGGAAGACGTCGACGCCCAGATGGTCGGCGAGGCCGCCGGACACCCCGGCGATCACCTTGCCGCCGTTGCGCCGGTACAGCTTGGGCGCGTCCCGTCCGGCGGGCTCGCGCGCGGTCGTCGTCGTCATCACCTTCGATACTGGCATGTCGCCGCACCACCGGACGCCCGGCGGGCAGAGTTCAGGGACCATCTCAGGGTCCTTCCCGATACTGCGCGGGCGGAGCCGCCGCGAGGATGGAGTCATGAACCCCACGACCCTCTCCGACTTCTGGGCGACGCGCCCGCTGCGCCGCCGGTCCGGCCGCAAGGTGGCCGGTGTGTGCGCGGGATTCGGCGCCCGGTACCAGGTCGATCCGACGCTGGTGCGCGTCGCCTTCGTCGTCGCCACCGTCTTCGGCGGCGCCGGTGTGCTGATCTATCTCATCGCCTGCGTGGTACTGCCGTCCGAGCACTCCCGCGGCGCCTCGGCGCGGGAGCGCCGCGACACGTCGTTCCGGTTCGGTTCGCTGATCCCGCTGGGCATCCTCGCGATCGTGCTGATGGCGACGTTCGGCGGCGACCGCACGTGGAGCGGCGGAGGTCTTCTCGGCACGCTGCTGCTGGGCGTGGGATGGTGGCTGCTCTACCAGCGCACCCCGATACCGCCGGAGGGCACCAGCGCCGCCACGATCGACCCCGCACCGCCCGCCGCGGCGGGCGGGTCGTACTCGTGGCGTGCCGCCGACGCCTCCCCCTCCGACGACGACACCGCGAAGACCGGCGCACCGTCCTCCGCGGACCCGAACGACACCGGCGACGGCACCGTCCCGCCCGCCTGGGATCCGCTCGGCGCCGCCCCCTTCGCGTGGGATCTGCCCGAACCGACCCCGGCCACCGCGCCCGTGTCGCCGCGCGGCCCGCGCTCGCCGATGACCCCGATCACCATGGGCCTGGCCGTCCTGGTCGCCGTCGGCGGCGCCGCCGCCCAGCTGGCCGGTGCGCACTGGTTCACCGTCGGCCGGATCGCCTCGCTGTCGCTGATGGTGATCGGGCTGGGGCTGGTCGTGGCCGGGTTCCTGCGCCGACCGGAGGGCAGGCACGCGTCCGGCCTGATCCCGCTCGGCTTCCTGGCGGCCGGTATCGTCGTCGTCTCGACCCTGGTGAGCGCATCCGGCTGGTCGGCCCCGCGCGGCGGCGTCGGCGACCGCAACTGGTCGGTCAGCGACCAGTCGGAGCTGCGCGACGACTACCAGCTGACCGTCGGTTCCACCACGCTCGACCTGCGTCACCTCGACCGGATCGATCACGATAAGACGGTGACCGTAAAGCAGGGCGTCGGTGAGATCAAGGTGCTGCTGCCCGAGAACGTCCGCGTGCGGGCGCAGTGCGATGTCGGCGTCGGCGACGTCCACTGTCCGCCCGGCGTGACCGGCGGCGGCGACGGCCCCGTCCTGACCATCGACGCCCACGTGGGCATGGGAAACGTGGAGATGAAGCGATGAACGACGAGAACCCCGGCACCCTCGAACCGCGCCGTGCCCCGATCCTCGTGATGGCCGGAGTCCTGGCGATCGCCGTCGCGGCCTGGGGCCTCACCGGCGGCCCCGACCTGCCCGACCTGAACCTGCTGCCGTGGGTCCTGATCGGGGTGGGCACGCTGGCCGGAGTGGTGCTGATCGCCAGCGGATTCCGCAGGCGCCCCTGACGTCGTGGCCGGCCGCCTCTCCTTCGGCCGGCCGCGGCCTTTCCGTCCGCCGACCGGCTGAACTCCCCCCGCCCGCCGACCGAGCTCCGTCGAGGTCAGATGGTGATCTCGGTGCCGCGATCGATCTCGTCGGTGACGGTCATCAGGATCTCCGACTCGGCCTCCGCGCTGGTCGCGTTGAGCTGCAACACGTAGACGTGGTCGCGCCCGGGGATCACCACGGTTTGCTGCGCGATCACCGCGGGCATTCCCTCGCGGTTGTATTTCCCGGCGATCTTCAGCGCCGGGAAGCCGTCCAGTTCGTCGCGCGTCGGCGGACCGAACGGCGAGAACTCGGGCAGGTTCTCCAGTTCCCCGCGCGCCAGGCTGAGGACCTTGTCCTGGTCCACGCCGGGCGGCAGCGCCGACAGGATCGCGACGACGTTGGGAACGTAGCGCGCGGTCTTCACCTCGGGACCGCGGTAGACGATCGCGCCGACCGAATAGTCCGGCGTCTCGTCGCCCGCATCGGCCCAGCCGTCGGGCGTCGGGATGGACAGTTCGGGGGCGCCGTCGACGCCCGGCTCCGCCTTCTGATCGGTCACGCCCAGTTCGGCGAGGTAATCGGCGATGGTCTGGTGCGTCGTCTGGCCGACGTCATCCACCTGGGTCGTGGTCGCCGGGGTCGACGACGAGGTGGTGCGCTTGGCCGGTGACGTCCCCACGTGGACGTCGCACGCCGTCAGGCCGATGGCCAGCGTCGTCGTCGCGGTGATGACGGCCGCCGCCCGGAACATTGCTCGCATGGCTTCTCCTCCGTATGCCGCCCGGACACCCCGCCCGAGCTGGTGAGGAGAAGGTATGGCCGCCCGTTTGGAGCCCGGTTGGAAGTCTCTTGAACCTCGCAAACCCGGTGCGACCGGCCCCGTCCCCGGCTACCCCAGGTACGAAGCGGACGGCCGCACCGACTCGGGTAGCGGGCTACCTACGACCGCGCCGCCGCCGGAGCGGACGATCGAATTCTCCAAGAGATTCACAAGTCTTCCCACGGAGGATCCGGTCATGAGCATCGCTTACGCACACGAGGGACGTGTTCTCCGATTCGGGTCGCGCCGGCGCGCGAAGGCGCCCACCGTGGCGCCCGACCTGCGCCTCGACCTGGATCCGCCGGTGGCGCACCTGCGCTGGGACACCCACGGGCTCATCGGCTGCACGCTCCACTGGTCGGAGTCCGCCGCCGTCATCGACCTCGACGACGACGAGACCTGCCTGCCGATCTACAACACCGATCACCCGGCGCAGCACTGGTGGATCACCGGCCCCGACGGCGTCCGCAGCCCCGCGGTCTACTGCTACGGACCGCGCTGCACGGTCACCGACCTGCGGACGCGGTTCAGCCAGTTGTAGACCGCCGCCTCACACGCGCACAGACCGAAGTCCTCGGCTTCGAGGCTCCGGGTCCTGAGCCGACGAGGCGGAGCCGGCGACGACACGGCGTCGAAGGGCGCCCCATGCGCCTCGTCACACCTCAGCCGGCGGACACACGACCTCCGGCACCAAACCCTTCTCGAAGAGCACCTGGCCGCCTGACCACCACCCGGCAACCTGGCCATGGGTGCATGAGCGTCACACCGCTCAGCCGGCCTCGGTGAAGTCGTCACCGACCGGGAACGACACGCGGAACTCGTCGCCCACGTCACCGACGGCATCGGTGAGGGCGGTGGTGACGACGACGTGATCGTCGTACACGTGCCGGATGCGGACCGTGCGGCCCCCGACCACGAATCGGCCGGTCAGGAAACGCAGGCCGAGGTCGTCGAGGGCCTCCTCGGCCTCGGCCCAATCGTCGACCGCCGGGAGCGCGCGGCCGAGCCGGTCGTACGGGGCGATCCGGGGTGCGGCCGCGTCGAGGTCGATCCAGCCGATCACCTCGCCGTCGGGACGGCGGTGCGGAATCCAGTTCTCGGGGACGCTCATTCCCGCCGAGCCTACCGGGTACCCGCCACTCGGAACAGGTAGCCGGCCGGCGCCGAAACGGGTAGTCGAGCCTCCTTATGGACCGCACCGGATCGGCCGGACGATGGTCCCCACAACCCCACCTCATCCCCATGGAAGATCAGGAGTCCGTCATGGCTTTCCCACTCAACGATCTCGGTAGCGCACTGACCGGCCAGATCTACCAGTCCATCCTCGGCGGCGGCGACGGAAAGGTCGCCCCCGACCCGAATACCTTCTTCACCTGGTGCATGCCCGGTCTGCCGTTCTCCGAGAGCGATCTGGACTTCTGCGGCGCGGGCATCTTCTCGGCGAAGGATGCGGAGACGCAGAACGAGCGGCTGATGCACGCGTACCAGCTGTCGGCGCTGCTCGACTTCGTACCCGATGTCGGCGCCGCCTACACCAGCGACAAGCAGCAGGGCATGTACAAGCCGGACGCCGAGAAGCATCTCAGCGAGATGTATCACCAGATCCTGAAGTTCTCGAAGGTCGTCGACTATCCACTCACCCCCGAACAGCAGGCGAAGCTCGACAAGTTCCGCGGATTGCTGTGGGAGAAGAAGACCGTCAAGGACCTCATCACCGACGAGGAGAAGGAGACGGTCGAACCGTCCGCCGTGATGCGCGCCTACACCAGCGCGCTCGGCAAGTACAACGACGCGGTCATCGAGTACAACACCAAACGCGTCGCCGCCGCCGGCGCGACCGGCCCCGAAGGCAAGGCCGCGTCCGCCGATTGGGCGCTCAACCAGCAGAACTACTACTTGAAGGTCAAGGCTGCGGCCGACGAGTGGACCAGCGCCGGGTACCGCAACGAAGTGGACCAGATGAATGCGTACATCAGTCAGACCACCGAACGCAGCATGATCATGTGGAAGCAGTCCCTGCTCGAGCGGTTCCAGCTGGCGCTGATCTCGACTCCCGAGGTCGCGATCCCCTTCCCGTACACCACGCTGGTACCCGGCAACATCGCCACCTCCGGCGGCTGGACCAGGATCGGGATCTCCCACAAGACCGACAACTGGAGCAAGGAGTCCGAGGCGACCAGTTGGAAGGCCGGCGGCGGCGTCAACTTCGGCCTGTTCAGGTTCGACGCGAAAGGCGGGCGCGATTCGTCGAGCTACCAGGAGAACCACCAGGTCAGCGAGTTCTCCATGACGTTCGAGATGGCGCAGGCCGTGATCGTCCGGGCCGGTTTCTACCCGGAGTTCTTCGCGAACCGGGGATGGATGCTGCGCAAGGGCGAAGGCTGGACGTTCGACGATCTGCCCTCCGACGGCCAGCAGCCGCCGCACGGCTCGTTCGTCGGCTACGCCACCCAGGCCGTGTTCGTCCGCAACGTCGAGATCAAGTCTCGCGACTTCGTCTCCGCCTACCGCGACACGAAGTCGAAGGTGACCGCGGGCGGCGGCGTGGGCTGGGGCCCGTGGTGCCTCAACGCCGACTACAGCCACGAATCCCACAAGGAGAACTTCACCTCGACCGAGGACGGGGAGACCCTGAACGTCGACGGGATGCAGATCATCGGTTTCGTCAATCACCTCCTCGGCAAGGCCCCGAATCCACTGGAGGACATCCCCGAAGAGCAGTTCGCGTAACCACGCACTCCGTCCGGAAGGAGGAATCATGGCTGGAATCGATGCTCAGGTCGTTCTCGGTCTCGCGGGCAAACTCGGGCAGGTGTTCGCCGACGACGGCACCTACCAGGCCTATCCCCTGTCACCGATCGGTCTGCGGGCCGAGCACCTGCGCAGCCTCGTCACCGATCCGCTCGGCGCGGGCATCGGCCCGCACGCCGAGTTCTCGACGCTGGTGAACAGCATCCCCGCCGGACCCGTCTGGAACAGCACAGAGCAGGGATCGCTGTGGGACGTCTACGGCGACGTCCTCACCCGGGCGGAGCTGATCGAAGACGGCTGGGACCCGAGTGAGAAGGCGAAGTACGACGCCGCGTTCGGCCTCCTTTACGAGAACAGCGAGGACGGGATCCCCCGGCCCACCGCGACAGCCCTCGAATACGAGCGGTACCGCGACCGCTATCTCGCCGCCACCACCGAGTACAACAACCGGCGCGGCGAGGCCGAACTCAGCGACGACGCCGACGTCAAAGACCGCTGGGCGCGGGACGAGCCGACGCTGCGGGCGGAGATCGAGGCCGCCGGCGCGGCCTGGTCCGGGGCGGGACGGCGCGCGGCCGTCGACCAGGCGCGTCAGACGATCCGGGACATCGGATCCACGCTGCCCGCCGCGGTGTGGGCCGGCGCGCGCACGCTGTTCGACCCGGCGATTCCGGAGATCTTCTTCCGGACGACGACGGAGGGCCTCCGGTACCTGCCGACCGGCTACATCCCGTCCGACGCGGTGGACACCGCGTGGGCCCGGATGACGGTCACCGCCGACGAACTCTGCCGACTCGCGGCGAGCGCACCCGAGGCACTGCGCTCCCGGCTGGGCGGGTCCACGACGACACCGGTGAAGCTGGTGACCTTCGAGTACTCGTACCTCACCGTCAACCGGCCGTGGTTCACACCGCAGCTCTTCGCGTCGACGTCCTGGCGTTTCCCGGCCGGCGTCGAGCGATTGTCCGACGGCGGGTCGCCGCCGACCGGACGCTGTACCGCCTACGTCACCGGCCTGGTGCTCGCCCGCAACATCACGGTGCAGCAGGGACCGGCGCCGTCGGGCGAATCCGCGGAAGAGCCGGAGATGGGCTTTCTGCCCTCGGCCAGATGGACCCGGCTGCTTCGCGCCGACCGCCCCACGCTGGTCTCGCGAATCCCGATCGCGGCCGTCACGTCACTGGTGAACGCCGAGCCCGCGGCCCCGCCGGCCGACACCGCGCCGGTGACGACCGACGCACGAATCCTCGAGCGCTTCCCCAACGCGCGACTCACCCACGTCAGCCGGGCGCAGCTCGAGATGTCGGTCCCGGCGATGCGGCCGGACACCGGGATGCAGCGGCCCGAGCCGCAGCCCGTCGATCCCGGCATCACCACGACCGGCACCGGCCCCGACGAACTGTTCATCATCGCGTTCCAGTGCCGGGTGGTACCGAAAGCCCCGAACCCGGGCGGGACGCCCGCCGACACCGCTACCCCGGTCGCCGTCGTCGCCACTCCGGTACCTCCGGCGGTCACCGGCTGTCCACCGGCCGGGCACGACGGCGCCGAGTCGTCCGCGGAACACACCTATGTCGTCCGCGGCGGCGACACGCTCTCCCGTATCGCAAAGGCCCAGTACGGCGCCGCCGACCAGTGGCGGAAGATCTATCAGGCGAACACCGCGGTGATCGGACCGGACCCGGACCGTATCCAGGTCGGCCAGGTGCTGGTGATCCCGTAGCGGGATCTCACTCCCACTCGATGGTGCCCGGGGGCTTGCTCGTCACATCGAGGACCACGCGGTTGACGTCGGGCACCTCGTTGGTGATCCGGGTGGAGATGATCTCCAGGACCTCGTACGGCACCCGCGTCCAGTCGGCGGTCATCGCGTCCTCGGACGAGACCGGGCGCAGCACGATCGGATGCCCGTAGGTACGGCCGTCGCCCTGGACGCCGACGCTGCGGACGTCGGCCAGCAGCACGACGGGGCACTGCCAGATCTGGCCGTCGAGCCCGGCCGAGGTCAGCTCCTCGCGGGCGATCAGATCGGCCTTGCGGAGCAGTTCCAGACGGTCCTTGGTGACCTCGCCGACGATGCGGATCGCCAGGCCGGGGCCCGGGAACGGCTGCCGGTTGACGATCTCCTCGGGCAGGCCGAGTTCGCGGCCGACGGCGCGGACCTCGTCCTTGAACAGCAGCCGCAGCGGCTCGACCAGCGCGAATTCCAGGTCCTCGGGCAGGCCGCCGACGTTGTGGTGGCTCTTGATGTTGGCCGTGCCGGAGCCGCCGCCGGATTCGACGACGTCCGGGTACAGGGTGCCCTGGACCAGGAAGTCGACCTTCTTGCCCGCGGCGGCCTGATCGCCGAGGACGTCGGACACGGCGCCCTCGAACGACCGGATGAACTCGCGGCCGATGATCTTGCGCTTGGTCTCCGGGTCGGACACCCCGGCGAGGTGTCCGAGGAAGGTGTCCTCGGCGTCGACGGTGACCAGTCGTGCCCCGGTGGCGGCGACGAAGTCGGTCTGCACCTGCTCACGCTCCCCCGCCCGCAACAGACCGTGGTCGACGAAAACACAGGTCAGCCGGTCACCGATGGCGCGCTGGACCAGCGCGGCGGCCACCGCGGAGTCGACGCCGCCGGACAGGCCGCAGATCGCCAGACCCTCGTCGCCCACCTCGGCGCGGACGTCGGCGATCAGCGACTCGGCGATGTTCGCGGCGGTCCACGTCGGCGTCAGCCCGGCCACCTCGTAGAGGAAGCGCGTCAGAACCTCCTGGCCATGCGGGGTGTGCAGCACCTCCGGGTGGTACTGGACGCCGGCCATGCGCCGGTCGAGGCACTCGAAGGCGGCGACCGGCGCTCCCGGCGTCGACGCGGTGACGGTGAAGCCCTCCGGGGCCGCCTGCACGGCATCGTTGTGGCTCATCCACACCGGCTGCGACTGCGGCAGCCCGTGGAACAGCGCGCTGTCGGCGGCGGCGACGTCGAGCATGGTCCGGCCGAACTCGCGACCGCCGGTGTTGGCGACGGTGCCGCCCAGCGCGGCGGTCATCTTCTGGAAGCCGTAGCAGATGCCGAAGACCGGAATGCCCTGGTCGAAGAGCTGCGGATCGATGGTCGGGGCGCCCTCGGCGTACACCGACGCCGGGCCGCCGGACAGGATGATCGCGGCCGGGTCCTTGGCGCGGAACTCCGACAGCGGCGCGTCGTGCGCGATCACCTCGGAGTAGATGCGGGCCTCGCGCACCCGTCGCGCGATGAGCTGCGCGTACTGGGCACCGAAGTCGACGACGAGGACAGGACGCGGGTGGTCAGCCGAGGTTTCCGTCACGGCGTTCAGTGTATCGGCGCGGCGACGACGGTCAGTCGACGGCCATCTCCCCGAGCAGATCCCACTCGTCCCGGTCCATCTGGACGTTCCGGACGCTCGGGGTCTTCTGGAGCAGCGGCGGCAGCTCACGCTGCGCCGTCCGGAAATGCTCGCTGGTCACGTGGGCTTCGGCGGCGTCGTCCGCGAAGGCCTCCACCAGGACGTATTCGTTCGGGTCGTCGACGCTGCGCGACCAGTCGAACCAGAGGTTCCCCGGCTCGGCGCGCGTCGCCTCGGTGAACGGCCGCGACCGGGCGATCCAGTCGTCGGCGTACTCGGGCTTGACGGTGAATTTCGCGACAATGAAGATCATGGTCCCAGCCTGCCATCAAAAGCCTGACATCGAACACGGGCTGCACGCGACGCTAGGTGTACTTCCCCGACACGTTGTGAACATCTGAGGTGAAGCGAAGACCTCCGGGCAGGATGTGGGCTACCACACTCACTCCAAGCCACGGAGGTCTTCGTGATCCACGCTAACGCACCATTGACTCCGGAGGGACGCCGACGCTTGGCGGTGCTGGTCGTCGAGGACG
>NZ_JBPSDN010000041.1:0-32146 GCF_052036135.1 Gordonia marina | reverse complement strand
CGTCCCGCCCGTCGAGTTCGAGACCACCCATTGGGCATCCCACGAGGTCGCCCGCTACCCTGAAGACCAGGTTCCGATCGGAACCGGTTCCAGATAACCGAGCCTCCACCAAACCCGGGGCGCTTCAGCAATGATGAGGGAGGCCAAAGCCGACGTGTTGGCGTTCTCGGCGTTCCCGAAAGCGCATTGGCAGAAGATCTGGTCGAACAACCCCATCGAGCGGCTGAACAAGGAAATCAAACGCCGCGCCGACGTCGTGGAGATCTTCCCGAACGCCGCTGCCTTCCTCCGCCTCGCAACCGCGGTCGTCATCGACGCCCACGACGAATGGCAAGTCACCCGCCGCTACATGTCCGAAGTCTCCATGGGCGAACTCCGCGAAGTCCTCACCGAAAAGGCCAAGGCCGCCGAAACCCTCGACTCGCCACCACAGATCGCATAACGTTCACCACGACTCGTTGATCAGAACGCGTGACACACGCCCGATCCGAAGTCCACCACTCCACGGGACGCTATCCTCCACGAACGCCGCGTACGACGCGAACGCCGGCGCGACCGCAGCCTCGGGGCCACCGACGAGCAGCTCCCATTTGTACTGCGAATACGCCCGCGATACGGGATCCCGCAGCACCAGGACCACTTTGGCGTCGGGCACCGCCGCCCGGTATCGGCCGGGCAGGTCGAGAAACGTGAGCGCGGGGGTGAAGTAGCCCGTGCGGGCGTTCCCCGTCTGCCGGCGCACGCGACGCATCTCCGTGACCGTCGGGTAGTGCTCCCGCCACACTTCCGGATCCGTGTCGAAAACCTCCTTGGCGAAGGGCGGGACGACGCTCGGGTGCGAGAACAGATTGGTCGCGAGATCAGACGTCCCGCTCTTGATCGAACCCACGCACGCGAAGTCGGGGAGCACTCTGCCGCCGCCGAGCTTGCGGAGCCACATCCGCCCGGGCGGCGGGGTACCCTCAATAGTGCCTCAACCCATACCAGCGCGCCACCAACGCCATCCTCCGCGCGCGGACCAACGGGCCGTTCGGCTCGAATCGCAACATCCGCAATTGCGTGTCGATGTCGTAGCAGTCGGTGTACCTGTGATCGTCCCGACTGCCCGCTGCCGACAGTGTCCGGCGCATTGGCCCCCCTCCTTCTCGTTCCCGTCCACCGCGCCGCACCGCTGTGCGGCGGCGACCAAACGATCCGCGTGCTCACGGGCACAAAGAACTCTCCCGGTTCGACAATAGTGCAGACCGGATGCCAGAAGGTCCGGTCCCGAACAGGGATACCGGACCTTCTGGGTATGGACAAACTCAACGAGCCAGCGAACCAGCTCCAGGAGCGAAAGAAACCTACTTGGCCTTCTCCAGCACCTCGACCAGGCGCCAGCGCTTCGACTTCGACAGCGGGCGGGTCTCCATGATCCGCACGCGGTCGCCGACGCCGGCGACTTCCTGCTCGTCGTGCGCCTTCACCTTGCTGGTGGTGCGGATGATCTTGCCGTACAGCGGGTGGCTCTTGCGATCCTCCAGCTCGACGGTGATCGTCTTCTGCATCTTGTCACTGACGACGTAGCCGATCCGCTCCTTGCGGCGGCCGCGCTCTTCGACGTTCACGTTCTGGTCCTCACTCATGCGTCGTCACCGTCCGGTCCGGACGCCAGGCCCAGCTCGCGCTCGCGCATGACGGTGTAGATCCGGGCGATCTCGCGACGCACGGTCCGCAGGCGGCGGTTGTTGTCGAGCTGGCCGGTGGCCATCTGGAAACGAAGGTTGAACAGCTCTTCCTTCGACTCCTTCAGACGGTCGACCAGGTCGGCGTCGTTGAGATCGCGGAGTTCGCCCGCAGCGATTCCGAGTGCCATCAGAACTGCTCCTCTCTGGTCACGATACGGGTCTTCATCGGGAGCTTGTGCTGCGCGCGACGCAGAGCCTCGCGAGCCACCTGCTCGTTGGGGAAGGTCATCTCGAAGAGGACGCGACCCGGCTTGACCGGGGCGACCCACCACTCGGGCGAACCCTTACCGGAACCCATGCGGGTCTCGGCCGGCTTCTTCGTGATCGGGCGGTCCGGGAAGATGTTGATCCAGACCTTGCCGCCACGCTTGATGTGGCGGTTGATCGCGATACGAGCGGACTCGATCTGACGGTTGGTGATGTAAGCGCTTTCCAGCGCCTGGATACCGTAGTCGCCGAAGGTGACCTTGGTTCCGCCCTTGGCCTGACCCTTCAGGCTGGGGTGATGCTGCTTGCGGTGCTTGACCCGACGAGGGATCAACATGCCTCAGCCCTCCTGGTTCTCGGCCTGCTCGGGAGCAGGCGCGGTGGCTTCCGCGGTGGCCGCTGCGCGACCGGCCTCGGTGCTGGTACCGGTGGTGCCCGACGACCCGCTGCGACGCGGACGGCTCGGGCGGCGCGAACGACGGTCCTCGGCAGCCGGAGCGGCCGCAGCCTGCTCGCGGCGTCCACCGACGATGTCGCCCTTGTAGACCCACACCTTGACGCCGATGCGGCCGAAGGTGGTCTTCGCCTCGAAGAAGCCGTAGTCGATGTCGGCGCGCAGCGTATGCAGCGGCACGCGTCCCTCGCGGTAGAACTCCTTGCGGCTCATCTCGGCGCCGCCCAGACGGCCGGAGCACTGGACACGGATGCCCTTGACGCCCGGCTGCCGCATGGCGGACTGGATCGCCTTGCGCATCGCGCGGCGGAAGGCCACGCGGTTGCTCAGCTGCTCGGCCACACCCTGGGCGATGAGCTGCGCATCCGCTTCGGGGTTCTTGACCTCGAGGATGTTCAGCTGCACCTGCTTGCCGGTGAGCTTCTCC
Source organism: Gordonia marina (assembly GCF_052036135.1). Taxonomy (NCBI): domain Bacteria; kingdom Bacillati; phylum Actinomycetota; class Actinomycetes; order Mycobacteriales; family Gordoniaceae; genus Gordonia; species Gordonia marina. Next base: position 29,331 of record NZ_JBPSDN010000041.1, on the reverse strand, counting down.
AGCTCGCCGCGGATGCGATCGGCCTCGGCGCCGCGGCGGCCGATGACGATGCCCGGGCGGGCGGTGTGGATGTCGACGCGGACCCGATCACGGGTGCGCTCGATGTCGACACCCGAGATGCCGGCGCGCTCGAGGCCCGTGTTCAGCAGCTTGCGGATCGCGACGTCTTCCTTCACGTACTCGGCGTACTGCTTGTCCGCGTACCACCGGGTGTTCCAGTCGGTCGTGATGCCGAGACGGAAGCCGTGCGGGTTGATCTTCTGGCCCATGCTCAGGCTCCCTTCTTCTTCTGCTGACGCGAGCGCTTGCGATCGCCGACCGTGCCGACGCTCGAGACCACCACGGTGATGTGGCTGGTGCGCTTGCGGATACGGAAGGCACGACCCTGAGCGCGCGGCTGGAACCGCTTCATGGTCGGGCCCTCATCGGCGAACGACTCGGTGACGACCAGGGTGCGACGGTCCAGGCCGAGGTTGTTCTCGGCGTTGGCGACGGCGCTGGCCAGCACCTTCGAGACGGGCTCGGACGCGGCCTGCGGGGCGAACCGCAGGATGTCCAGGGCCTCGTCGACGTTCTTGCCGCGGATCAGGTCGATCACACGACGGGCCTTCATCGGCGTGACGCGCACGAACTTCGCCGTGGCGCGTGCACTCTGCACTGCGTTGTCTGTCTGAGTAGCCATGGTTTACCGGCGCTTCGCTTTCCGGTCATCCTTGATGTGACCCTTGAAGGTGCGGGTAGGGGCGAACTCGCCCAGCTTGTGGCCGACCATGTTGTCCGACACGAACACGGGCACGTGCTTGCGTCCGTCGTGGACGGCAAAGGTGTGACCGATGAAGTCGGGGATGATGGTCGAGCGGCGCGACCAGGTCTTGATGACCTGCTTGGTGCCCTTCTCGTTCTGCACATCCACCTTCTTCAGGAGGTGGTCGTCGACGAACGGGCCTTTCTTCAGGCTGCGTGGCATTTTTTACCTCCTCCTAGTTATCGCTTGTTCTTGCCGGTACGACGGCGGCGGACGATCAGCTTGTCGCTGTCCTTGTTCTTGCGGGTGCGGCCCTCGGGCTTGCCCCACGGGCTGACCGGGTGGCGACCACCGGAGGTCTTGCCCTCGCCACCACCGTGCGGGTGGTCGACCGGGTTCATCACGACACCGCGGACGGTGGGGCGCTTGCCCTTCCACCGCATACGGCCGGCCTTGCCCCAGTTGATGTTCGCCTGCTCGGCGTTGCCCACCTCACCGACGGTGGCGCGGCAGCGCACGTCGACGCGGCGGATCTCACCCGACGGCATACGCAGGGTCGCGTACGGACCCTCCTTGCCGAGGAGCTGGATCGAGGCGCCGGCCGAGCGAGCCATCTTCGCACCGCCGCCCGGACGCAGCTCCACGTTGTGGACCTGGGTACCGGTCGGGATGTTGCGCAGCGGCAGGTTGTTGCCCGGCTTGATGTCGGCGTTGGGCCCCGACTCGACGATGTCGCCCTGCTTCAGGTTCTTCGGCGCGATGATGTAGCGCTTCTCGCCGTCGATGTAGTGCAGCAGCGCGATGCGCGCGGTGCGGTTGGGGTCGTACTCGATGTGAGCGACCTTCGCGTTGATCCCGTCCTTGTCGTTGCGACGGAAATCGATCACGCGGTAGGCACGCTTGTGCCCGCCGCCGCGGTGCCGGGTGGTGATCCGGCCGTGCGCGTTACGCCCGCCCTTGCTGTGCAGGGGGCGGACCAGCGACTTCTCCGGGTGGTCACGAGTGACCTCGGAGAAGTCGGCTCCGCTCGAGCCGCGACGGCCAGGCGTCGTCGGCTTGTACTTACGAATAGCCATAGGTTTTCAAGTCCCTCTCTGAGCGCTCCGGTCAGGCGACCGGGCCCCCGAAGATCTCGATGGGCTTGCTGCCGTCACGCAGCGTCACGATGGCGCGCTTGGTGTCCTTGCGCTTGCCGTAGCCGTAACGAGTGCGCTTGCGCTTGCCGTTGCGGTTCGCCGTGTTGACGCTCTCGACCTTCACATCGAAGATCTTCTCGATGGCGATCTTGATCTGGGTCTTGTTGGCGTCCGGGTGCACCACGAAGGTGTACTGCTGCTCCTCGAGCAGGCCGTAAGCCTTCTCCGAGATCACCGGCGCCAGAATGATGTCGCGCGGATCAGCGTGCGTCGTCATGTCAGGCCTCCTTCTTGGTGTGCGCCTCGATGAAGGCGTTCAGCGTCTCGACGCTGAACACGACCTCATCGGAATCGAGGACGTCGTAGGTGTTCAGCTGGTCCGGCGCGATGGCGTGCACGTTCTGCAGGTTCGCGATGCTCTTGCGAGCGGCGTCGTCCTCACGGGAGAGCACGACGAGGAACTTGCGGCGATCGCTGATCGCCTCGAGGAACGTCCGCGCGGCCTTGGTCGACGGGGTCTGACCCTCGACGAGCTCGGTGACCACGTGGATGCGCTCGTTGCGCGCCCGGTCGGAGAGGGCACCGCGCAGGGCGGCGGCCTTCATCTTCTTGTTGACCTTCTGCGTGTAGTCGCGCGGCTGCGGACCGTGGACGGTGCCACCGCCGACGAACTGCGGTGCGCGGGTCGAACCCTGACGGGCGCGGCCGGTGCCCTTCTGGCGGTACGGCTTGGCGCCACCGCCGCGGACGGCGCCGCGGGTCTTGGTCGAATGCGTGCCCTGGCGGGCCGCGGCCTGCTGGGCGACGACCACCTGGTGCAGAAGCGCGATGTTCGCGTCCCGGTCGAACAGCTCGGCCGGCAGCTCGACGGTGCCGTCGGTGGCACCGGCCGGGGTGCGGACGTCGAGCGTCAGCGTGGTTGCGGTTTCGGTGCTCACTTGTCGCCACCCTTCACAGCGTCGCGAATCACCACGATGCCGCCCTTGCGGCCGGGGATCGCGCCCTTGATCAGCAGGAGACCGGCCTCGGAATCCACCTTGTAGACGGTGAGATTCTGGGTGGTCACCTTGTCGTTACCCATCCGGCCGGCCATCCGCATGCCCTTGAACACGCGGCCCGGGGTGGCGCAGCCACCGATGGAACCGGGCGAGCGGTGCACGCGGTGCGCGCCGTGGCTCGCGCCCAGGCCGGCGAAGCCGTGACGCTTCATGACGCCGGCGAAGCCCTTGCCCTTGGAGGTGCCGGTCACGTCGACCTTGGCGCCGTCGGCGAAGATGTCGACGCCGAGCTCCTGGCCCACCTCGAAGTCCGACGTGTCCTGCACGCGGATCTCGGCGAGGTGGCGGCGCGGGGTGACGCCCGCCTTGGCGAACTGGCCGGAGACCGGCTTGTTCACCTTGCGGGGGTCGATGGCGCCGTACGCGAGCTGCACGGCGGTGTAGCCGTCGCGCTCTTCGTCGCGGAGCTGGGTGATGACGTTGCCGCCGGCCGCGATGACGGTCACCGGGACGACCCGGTTGTTCTCATCGAAGACCTGGGTCATGCCGAGCTTGGTGCCCAGCAGGCCCTTCTTTGCAGTCTGGTTGCTCATATTCGCTCAGTCCCCCGTCACTGGATGTTGACGTCGACGCTGGCCGGCAGGTCGATGCGCATCAGCGCGTCGACCGTCTTCGGCGTCGGGTCGAGGATGTCGATGAGTCGCTTGTGCGTGCGCATCTCGAAGTGTTCGCGGCTGTCCTTGTACTTGTGCGGCGAACGGATGACGCAGTACACGTTCTTTTCGGTGGGCAACGGCACCGGGCCGACCACCCGTGCACCCGTACGGGTCACGGTTTCCACGATCTTGCGCGCAGAAGCGTCGATCGCCTCGTGGTCGTAGGCCTTGAGCCTGATGCGGATCTTCTGTCCCGCCACGCTGTGTCCTCTTCCGTCTGTATGTCTCTCGACGAACAGAACACCGCGCGGCGGGGCACCCGCCCCCTTCGACAAGCTCGGGGAGCAACGGGCGGCAACGTGAGCCACAATGACCACGGCCCGACCATGCGGGCGCGATCGACGCTGTTCTTTTCGTCGTTGTACGCTTCCCCCGGCACCCGCGGTCGGGCGTGTCGTGACCGTGATTCTCATCGAGAAGAGCACGCGTTACACGCCCGGCTCCGCGTTCGCGGCCCGGTGGAGTTCATCGCCTCGCGAGAGGCAACCCCCCAAGTATGCACGACGCCGCGCCGCAACCCAAATCGGTGCGCCCGCGGCCGTAGCGGCGCTTGGACACATGAGCAGCGCCCGCGGCCGCTGCTCATGTGTCTACCCGCTGCTACCCCACGACGGGTCAGTCCCGCAGGGTCTCGATGATCGCCGAGAAGTCCAGGCCCGCATGGTCTTCGGCGAAGGCCGCGTACAGCCGGGCGGCGTGCTCGCCGAGCGGAGCGTGCGAGCCGGTAGAGCCGACGGCGTCCATCGCCAGGCCCAGGTCCTTGTTCATCAGGGCGGTCGCGAAGCCCGGCTTGAAGTCGTTGTTGGCCGGCGACGACGGCGCCGGGCCGGGAACCGGGCAGTTCACCTGGATGGCCCAGCAGTTGCCGGTGGCACCGGTCACGACGTCGTACAGCGACTGCGCCGACAGGCCGAGTTTCTCGGCGAGTACGAAGGCCTCCCCCACCGCGATCTGCTGGACGGCCAGCAGCATGTTGTTGCAGACCTTCGCCGCCTGCCCGGCGCCGCTGGCACCGCAGTGGACCACCTTGCCGGCCATCGGCTCGAGCACCTCGCGCACCCGGTCGATCACCTCGTCATCGCCGCCGACCATGAAGGCGAGGGTCCCGGCGACGGCGCCCTTCACTCCGCCGGAGACCGGCGCGTCGACCTGGACGTGCCCGGCCGCCACCGCGCGCGCGTGCACCGCGCGGGCGTCGTCGACGGAGATGGTGGAACTGTCGATCAGCAGCGCACCCGGCTCGGCGGCCGGCAGCACGTCGTCGTACGCCGCGTGGACCACCGCCCCGTTCGGCAGCATGGTGATCACCACCTGCGCACCCGCCGCGGCCTCACCGGCCGAGGCGAAGGTCACCACCCCGGTGGCGCGGGCGGCCTCGACCGCCGCCGGTACCGGGTCGAAGCCGCGGACGGTGTGTCCGGCCGCGACCAGATTCGCGGCCATCGGGCCGCCCATGTTGCCGAGCCCGAGAAAGGCGATCGTCGTCATCGGAGTGCTCCTTGATCCTGGGTGAAACGCGCGGCGACCGAGCGGCCGAGCACCACGCGCATGATCTCGTTGGTGCCTTCCAGAATCCGGTGCACGCGCAGATCGCGGACGATCTTCTCGATCCCGTATTCGGACAGGTACCCGTAACCGCCGTGCAGCTGCAACGCCTGATCGGCGACGGTGAAGCAGGTGTCGGTCACGTACCGCTTGGCCATCGCGCACTGTTCGACGCGGTCGGCGGCACCGTCGTCGAGCGCTCGCGCCGCATGCCACAGGGTGAGCCGCGACGTGTGCAGGCCGGTCATCATGTCGGCGAGGGTGAACCGGATGGTCGATTCGTCGATCAGCGCCTCGCCGAACGCTTTTCGTCCGGCGACGTACGACGCCGCCGCGTCGAACGCGGCCTGTGCACCGCCGAGCGACGATGCCGCGATGTTGAGCCGCCCGCCGTTGAGTCCGCTCATCGCGATGCCGAAGCCGATCCCCTCCCGGCCGCCGAGAAGATTGGCGGCCGGGACGCGGACGTCGTCGAAGATCACCTGCGCGGTGGGCTGGGCGTGCCAGCCCATCTTCACTTCCTGCGCGCCGAAACTCAGTCCGGGAGAACCGTCTTCGACCAGGAACGTCGAGATGCCCTTCGGGCCCGGCCCGCCGGTGCGCGCCATCACGACGTACAGGCCGGAACTCCCGGCACCCGAGATGAACTGTTTGACGCCGTTGAGCACGTAGTCGTCACCGTCGCGGCGGGCCCGGGTGGACAGCGCGGCGGCGTCCGAACCGGCGCCGGGTTCGGTGAGGCAGTACGACGCGATGGTCTCCATGGTCGCCAGCCGCGGCACCCACGACATCCGCTGGGAGTCGGTGCCGTAGGCGTCGACCATCCACGCGCACATGTTGTGGATGGACAAGAACGCCGCGACGGCCGGATCGGCGTACGCCAGCTGTTCGAAGATCCGCACCCCGTCGAGCCGCCGCAGCCCGGAGCCGCCGGCGTCCTCGCGGCAGTAGACGGCACCCATGCCGAGGCCGGCGGCCTCACGCAGGACGTCGACCGGAAAATGCTTGGCCGCGTCCCATTCCCGCGCGAACGGCGCGATCCGCTTCGCGGCGAAACCCGCGGCGGTCTCGACGATCACCCGTTCGTCGTCGTCCAGACCCGTCAGGGACCCTGACAGCTCAGCCATGGCCGCCGCCTCAGTGCATCGTCGGGATGACGAACTCCGCGCCGTCCTTGATGCCCGAGGGCCAGCGCGTCGTGACCGTCTTGGTCTTGGTGTAGAACATGATCGACGCCGGGCCGTGCTGGTTCAGGTCACCGAAACCGGACCGCTTCCAGCCACCGAAGGTGTGGTAGGCGACCGGCACCGGAATGGGCACGTTGACGCCCACCATGCCGGTGTCGACGCGGGAGGTGAAGTCGCGGGCGGCGTCGCCGTCGCGGGTGAAGATCGAGACGCCGTTGCCGTACTCGTGCTCGGACGGCAGCGCGAGGGCCTCCTCGTAATCCTTGGCCCGCACGATCACGAGCACCGGGCCGAAGATCTCGTCGGTGTAGATCGACATGTCCTTGGTGACGTTGTCGAACAGGGTGGGGCCGATGAAGAACCCGCCGGAGAGGTCCTCGCCGTCGAACGACGACTCGTCGGCCGCCCGTTCCCGGCCGTCGACCAGCAGCTCGGCGCCCTGCGCCACGCCCTGCCCGATGTAGTCGACGACGCGGTCGCGCGCCGCCGCGGTGACCAGCGGCCCGTAGTCGGCCTTCGGGTCGAGGCTGTGGCCCACCCGCAGCGCCTTGACCCGCTCGATCAGCTTGTCGCGCAACGCGTTCGCCGTCTCCTCGCCGACCGGAACGGCGACGCTGATCGCCATGCAGCGTTCGCCGGCGCTGCCGTAGCCGGCGCCGATGAGCGCGTCGGCCACCTGCTCCAGGTCGGCGTCGGGCAGCACCACCATGTGGTTCTTGGCACCGCCGAAGCACTGCGAGCGCTTCCCGTTGGCGGCCGCGGTCGCGTAGATGTACTGCGCGATGTCCGAGCTGCCGACGAAGCCGAGGGCCCTGACGTCCGGGTGGGTCAGCAGGGCGTCGACCGCCTCCTTGTCGCCGTGCACCACCTGGAGCACGCCGTCGGGCAGCCCGGCCTCGGTGAACAGCTCGGCGAGCATCACCGGGACCGAGGGGTCGCGCTCGGAGGGCTTGAGGATGAAGGCGTTGCCGCAGGCCAGCGCCGGGCCGATCTTCCACAGCGGGATCATCGCGGGGAAGTTGAACGGTGTGATGCCGGCGACCACGCCGAGCGGCTGCCGCATCGAATGCACGTCGATGCCGGCGCCCGCGCCCTCGCTGAACTCACCCTTGATCAGGTGCGGGATGCCGATCGAGAATTCCAGCACCTCGAGGCCGCGCTGCACGTCGCCCTTGGCGTCGGCGAAGGTCTTGCCGTGCTCCAGCGACAGCCGGGTGGCCAGCTCGTCCATGTTCCGGTTGATCAGGTCGACGGCGCGCATCAGCACCCGCGCCCGCCGCTGCGGATTCCACGACGCCCACTCGCGCTGCGCGGCCGAGGCGATCTCGACGGCGGCCGCGACCTCGTCGGTCGAGGCCAGCGGCACCTGCGCCTGCACCTGGCCGGTGCTCGGGTTGAAGACGTCGGCGGTGCGGCCCGACGACGCGGCGTCGCCGATCGTCGCGCTGCGGTGGCCGTCGATGAAGTAGGGGATCTGCTCGGTCATGGAATCTCTCCTGGTGGTGGGGTCAGCGGTGCCGGAAGTTCGGCGTGCGTTTGTCGACGAAGGCGGTCATGCCCTCGGTCTGGTCGTCGGTGGCGAAGACGGAGTAGAAGAGGCTGCGTTCGGTGCGGACGCCCTCGGTGAGACCGGACTCGAAGGCGCGGTTCACCGCGTCCTTGGCCAAGGAGGTCGCCAGCGACGACTTGCCCGCGATCTCGGCGGCCATGCCGAGCGCGGTGTCGAGCGTCTCGGCGGCCGGCACGACGCGCGCGACCAGACCGGCGCGTTCGGCCTCGGCGGCATCCATCCGCCGCCCGGTCAGAATCAGGTCCATCGCCTTGGCCTTGCCGACGGCGCGGGTCAGTCGTTGCGAACCGCCGATCCCCGGGATCACGCCGAGATTGATCTCCGGCTGGCCGAACGCGGCGGTGTCGCCGGCGACGATCAGGTCGCACAGCATGGCGAGTTCGCAGCCGCCGCCCAGGGCGTAGCCGTTGACCGCCGCGATCGTCGGGGTGCGCAGCGCGGCGAGCCGGTCCCACTCGCCGAAGAACTGCTCGGCGAGCATCTCGCTGAACGACTTCTCCGCCATCTCCTTGATGTCGGCGCCGGCGGCGAAGGCCCGGTCCGAGCCGGTGATCACGATGGCCCCGATGCCGGGATCCTCGTCGAACGACGTCGCGGCGGCGACCACCTCGTGCATCAGCCGCGTGTTCAGCGCGTTGAGCGCTTCGGGCCGGTTCAGGGTGATCAGGCCGACGCGGCCGCGCGTCTCGGCGACGATCGTCGTGTAGTCCTCGGCGGGTCGTGCCGGGTCGGTCATCGGGCGTGCTCCTCGTCGGTGAAGGTCAGTTCCAGGTCGGGGGCGAGTGGCGCGAGGAAGGCGGCGACCCCGGCGGCCGACGGCTCCCGCGGGGGCCGCCAGGCGGGCGACCGATCCTTGTCGATCACCTGCGCGCGGATGCCCTCGGCCAGGTCGGGGTGCTGTAGGCAGCGCAGCGACGTCCGGTACTCGCGGCGCAGGATGTCCCGGAGGGAGTCGTCGGCGCGGACCGCCCGCAGTGCGGCCAGCGCGACGGCGACCGAGGTCGGCGACTTGCCTTCGATCCGGTCGGCGGTCTTGCTCGCCTCCGGGCTCTGCAGGGCCCGGCAACGCTCGACGATCTCGGTGACCGAGTCCGCGGCGAACGCCCCGGCGATCCATTCGCGCGCAGCGCCCAGCGCCGACGGCGGCGGCTCCACTGCGAAGCGCGCCACCGCGTCGTCGACCGGTGCGGTGGCGAGCGCGGCGCGCAGGTCGTCGAGGCGGTCGGCCGGGACGTAGTGGTCGGCCAGCCCCGCCGCGATCACGTCGGCACCGTCGAGCTGTACCGCGGTCAGCGCGATGTAGGTGCCCAGTTCGCCGGGGATCCGGGACAGCAGCAGGGTGCCGCCGACGTCGGGCACCAGGCCGATGCCGACCTCCGGCATGGCGAAGCGGGTGCGGTCGGTGACGATCCGGACGCTCGCGTGCGCGGAGATGCCGACACCGCCGCCCATCACGAATCCGTCCATGACCGCCACATACGGCTTGGGGTACTCGGCGATGGCCGCGTTCAACCGATACTCGTCGCGCCAGAATCCGGCCGATTCACTGGCCGCCGCAGCGGCATCACCGGCTCCCGCGACGGCGAGCGCGTCGGTGTGGATCGCGACGATGTCGCCGCCTGCGCACAGCGCGCGGTCACCGGCGCCGGACACCAGCACCGCGCGGATCGCGTCGTCGTGCCGCCAATCGTCGAGCCGGTCGGCCATCGTGCCGACCATGGCGCGATCGAGTGCGTTGAGCGACGCGGGACGGTTGAGTGTCAGCTCGGCGAGTCCGCCGTCGACGCGCACGAGCACGGGGTCGGTCGCGACGGTCGGCGATGTCATCGGTGGGTTCTCCTCTCGGCCCGGTCCAGCACCGGTGTGTCCATCGTCACCGGCCCGGCGAGCACGGGTCAACGACCAAGTCCGCACCTGCGCCCGTGCAATTCTGCCTCCGGCCTGGGGGCCGCGATGTGCGTTCCTGCCGTAGGCTCGGCTCATGGCCGATCTGCCGCCCCGGAGCGTCGATCCGCGCACCGTCCGCGCCGACGACCTGCGCTATCTCCTCGCCGTGTCCGGCAGCCGGAACCGCAGTGCGGCGGCCGCCGCCCTCGGGGTCGACGCCAGCACGGTGAGCCGCCGGATCCGCGCGCTGGAACAGGCGCTGGGTGTTCCGCTGATCCGGCAGGGCCCCACCGGCTGGGAACTGACCGACGCCGGGCGCGCCGTCGCGGAGACCGCCCGCAGTATCGAGAGCGCGGTGGACGGCGCGATCCGCGCGGTCACCGGGACGGCCGGCGACGCCCTGCGCGGCAACGTCCGGATCACCGCGCCCGACGCCTTCGGCACCTACTTCGTGGCGCCCGCGCTGGTCCGGCTGCGCGCCGCGCATCCCGGCCTCACCGTCGAACTGCTCACGGCGACAAGAGAGCTCAGTGTTCACCAGTCCGGCTACGACCTCGCGATCGCCGTCGGAACGCCGCTCGGCGGCCGGCTGGTGAGCGAACCGATCAGCGAATACGCGCTCGGTTTCTACGCGTCGGCCGATTACCTGGCGGACCACGGAGCGCCGGCGACGGTCGACGACGTCCGCGATCACCCGATCATCTGGTACGTCGACTCGTTGCTCCAGGTCGGCCAGCTGGACCTCGACAAGCACCTGCCCGGGGTGACGCCGCGGTTCATGTCCACCAATGTCTTCGCCCAGGTCGAGGCCACCCTGGCCGGCGGCGGCGTGGGCCTGCTCCCGGCTTTCGTCGCCGACCGGCATCCGGGGCTGCGGCGCGTGCTCCGCCGCGAGGTGGACGTCCGGCTCGGCTACTCCCTCGCCGCACATCGCGACCGGGTGACCGATCCGGTCGTCCGTGCCCTCCGCGACGCCGTGATCGGCGAGGTCCGCGCCCGCCGCTCCGAACTCCTCCCCGCCTGACGCCGACGCCGGCCGCCGTCACGTCGGCCGCGGTCACGACTCCGCCCGACCGACGTCGCCGTCGAGACCACTCACCCGTCCGTGCCGAATCCGGGTAGCGTGACTTGAAACAAAATGTGAATCGAGTGTCTAGCGCGGCGAGCGGCCGCGAGTGAGGGCCACACGAATGCCGAATCTCGGAGCGATCCGCGAACAGCTGTCAGACACCTTCGGTGCCATCCAGACGTTGCGGAGGGCCGGGATCCTCCGACTCGGCGACCCCGGGCGCCTGGCGAAGACGATCAAGAACAACAAGCGCGTCGGACCGGCCGCGGCGGTGCTCGAGCACAACGCCGCGGACATGCCCGACCTCCCGGCGATCAGTGACGAGCGCGGCACGCTGTCCTGGCGAGAGTTCGACCGGCAGGTCAACGCGCTGGCGAATCGTCTCCTCGACAGCGGCCTCGGGCCCGGATCGGTGATCGGGATCATCGCGCGCGACCACCGGGCCCTCCCGATGGCACTGTGCGCCACCGGCCGCGCCGGAATCCGTCTGGCACTGATGAACACCGGCTTCGGGACCACCCAGTTCGCCGAGGTCGCCGAGCGCGAACACATCGAGGCGATGCTGTACGACGAGGAGTTCAGCCACCTCGCCGACACCCTGCCCGGCGACCTGCCGCGGATCGTCACCTGGGTCGAGGGCGAGCGGCCGATCCGCGGGGACATCCCCACCCTCGACGAGGTGGTCGCGTCCGGCCGGACCGCGATGCCGCCGGCCCCAGACGCGTGGGCCGGCATGGTCATCCTGACCAGCGGCACCACCGGGCTGCCGAAGGGCGCGGGCCGCTCCACCTTCTCGCCGTTCGCGAGTGCATTGATCGTCGACCGGATCGCGCTTCCGCAGCGTGGCTCCATCGTGATCGTGTCGCCGGTCTTCCACGCCACCGGCTTCGCGCTGTGGGGAGTCGGCCTGGCGATGGGCAACGAGACGGTGCTGATGCGCCGCTTCGACGCGGAGAAGACGCTCGCGGCGCTCGCCGAACACCGGTCGCAGGCCCTTGTCGCGGTGCCGACCATGCTGCACCGGATGGTGGCTCTCGGCCCCGAGGTGATCGCCCGGTACGACCTGAGCAACCTGAAGTCCATCGTCGTCGCCGGTTCGGCCCTGTCCCCCGCGCTGTGCGCCCAGGTTCAGCAGGCGTTCGGCGACGTCCTCTACAACCTCTACGGCTCCACCGAGGTCGGTGTCGCCTCGGTGGCGCAGCCCGCCGAGCTGCGGCAGGCTCCCGGCACCATCGGCAAGCCGCCGGTCACCAGCCACCTCGCCCTGTTCGACGACGACGGCAACCGTATCCGGGAGCGAAACACCAAGGGCCGGTTGTTCGCCCGCACCGGCGCCCCGTTCGAGGGCTACACCGACGGCCGGAACAAGGACTTCATCGACGGCTACATGTCCAGCGGCGACATGGCCTACGTCGATGAGAACGACCTGTGGTTTATCGCCGGGCGCGACGACGACATGATCGTCTCCGGCGGCGAGAACGTCTACCCGCAGGAGGTGGAGAACCTGCTCGCCGAGCACCCCGGCGTCGACGACATCGCGGTGATCGGCGTCGACGACGCCGAATACGGCACCCGGCTGCGCGCCTTCGTGGTGGCCGCCGAGGGCACCACTCCGGACGCCGACGAACTCCGCGCCCACGTCAAGGCGCACCTCGCCCGCTACAAGGTCCCCCGCGACGTGGTCTTCGTCGAGGAACTTCCCCGCAACCCCACCGGGAAGCTGGTCCGCCGCCTGCTGCCGACCGGCCCTCTCGACGACTGACCCCCGGTCACCCCCGGCCGGCCGGGCTGACCGGAAAGAGCGCAGCGACCGCGGTCGCGCCGAAGCCCCGGCCACGCACCATCGCCCGACCGGCCGTCCCCGCCAGCCGAGCCGAAGGAACGCGACGCCCAACGCCGCATCAAGGCTCCCGGTCACGCACACCATCCCCGACCGAGCCGTCCCCGCCGACCGAGCCGACCCGAAGAAACGCAACGACCAACGCCGCATCAAAGCCCCCGGCCACGCACACCATCCCCGACCGGCCGTCCCCGCCGACCGAGCCGACCCGAAGGAACGCAACGACCAACGCCGCATCAAAGCCCCCGGCCACGCACACCATCCCCGACCGGCCGTCCCCTCCGGTCGAGACGACCGAAGGAACGCAACGACCAACGCCGCATCAAAGCCCCCGGCCACGCACGCCTTCCCCGACCGGCCGTCCCCTCCGGTCGAGACGACCGAAGGAATGCAACGACGAAAGCCACGTCGAAGCCCCCGGTCACGCACACCATCGCCCGACTCAGCCGTCCCCGCCGGCTGAGCCGACCGGAGGAGCGCAGCGACGAAGGTCGAGTCGAAGCCACACCCCGTATCTCGGCGCCCGGCCGGGCCGATGGTCCCGAGCTCGGCCGGTCACCCGGTCCCGGGCCGGAATGCCGGTTACCGTCGGATCATGGGATCGTCCAGCACCCCGATCGCGGTACCGGCACCGCGGCCGGTGGCCCGGCGCCCGGAAGCGCGCCCACCGCGGCCGTCGAACGTCACGCTGAAGGTGACCATGGCCGTCACCGGCACGGTGTTCGCGCTGTTCGTCCTGGTCCACATGATCGGAAACCTGAAGGTCTACACCGGCGCCGCGCATTTCGACGCGTACGCGCACTGGCTGCGCACCCTCGCCGAACCGCTGCTGCCCTACGAAGGAGCGCTCTGGATCTTCCGCGTGGTCCTGCTTCTCTGTCTGGCGGCGCACATCGGGGCGTCTCTGGTGCTGATCGGCCGCGCTCATCGCGCGAAGGGCCGGTTCCGCCGCCGAGGCATGGGCTGGCGCAGACTGCCCGCCACTGGAATGCCGGTCACCGGGCTGGTGCTGCTGATCTTCGTGGTCGTGCACATTCTCGACCTCACGACCGGGACGAAACCCGTTGCGGCGCAAGGCTTCGAGTCGGCCACCGAGCAGACCTCACCCGCCTATCACAACCTGGTGGAGAGCCTTCAGCGCTGGCCGATGGCACTCTTCTACCTGGCCGTCATGCTGCTGCTCGGGCTGCATCTGGTGCACGGGCTGTGGACGCTGGCCACCGATTTCGGCGTCACCGGGCGGCGCACCCGCCGGGTCTGGGCGCTGGCCGGGATGGCCTTCGCCGCGGCGGTGATGCTGGGCAACGCCAGTATCCCGATCGCCGTGCTGGCCGGCGGGGTGGGCTGACATGGACCTGTCCGGCAACGTGCCCGCCGGCGACCCGGCCACCGCGTGGCGCCGGCGCTGCGACGACTACCGACTGGTGGGCCCGGGCAATCGCCGCCGGCTCGAGGTGATCGTCGTCGGCACCGGGCTGGCCGGTGCCGGGTGCGCGGCCGCCCTGGGCGAACTCGGCTTTCGGGTGCACGCCTTCACCTTTCACGACGCGCCACGTCGCGCTCACAGCGTCGCGGCGCAGGGCGGGATCAACGCCGCCCGCGCCCGCACGGTCGACGGTGACTCGATCCGGCGGTTCGTCACCGACACCGTGAAGGGCGGCGACTTCCGCGGCCGCGAGGCCGACGCCTTCCGGCTCGCCGAGGAGTCGGCCCGGGTGATCGACCATCTCAACGCTCTCGGCGCGCCCTTCGCCCGCGAATACGGCGGCCCGCTGTCCACCCGCAGTTTCGGCGGCGTGCAGGTCTCGCGGACCTACTACACGCGCGGCCAGACCGGGCAGCAGTTGCAGATCGCCGCCTCGCAGGCGCTGCTGCGGCAGGTCGCCGCGGGCACCGTCACGCTGCACACCCGTCAGGAGATGCTCGACCTGATCGTCGCCGACGGCCGGGCGCAGGGCATCGTCGTGCGCGATCTGGTGACAGGCGAGATCGGCGCGCGGACCGCGCACGCCGTGGTGCTCGCCACCGGCGGCTACGGCACGGTGTTTTACCAGTCGACGCTCGCCCGCAACTCGAACGCGACCGCCGCCTGGCGGGCTCATCGGCGCGGGGCGTACCTGGCGTCGCCGTCGTTCGTGCAGTTCCACCCGACCGCCCTGCCGGTCAGCGCGCCGTGGCAGTCCAAGACCACGCTGATGAGCGAGTCGCTGCGCAACGACGGCCGGATCTGGGTGCCGGCCGCCGCGGGCGACACCCGACCGCCCGGCCAGATCCCCGAAGCCGAGCGCGACTACTACCTGGAGCGCAAGTATCCGGCCTTCGGCAACCTCACCCCGCGCGACGTCGCCTCGCGGGCGGCCCGCGAGCAGATCGACGGCGGGCACGGCGTCGGCCCGCTCCGCAACAGCGTCTACCTCGACTTCGCCGACGCGCTGAGCCGCCTCGGCCGGCCGGTGATCGCCGAGCGCTACGGCAACCTCTTCGACATGTACCGGTCGGCCACCGGCGAGGACCCGTACTCCACGCCCATGCGGATCGCGCCCGCCGCGCACTTCACGATGGGCGGCCTCTGGTCGGACTTCAATCAGATGACTTCTGTCCCAGGGCTTTTCGTCGGGGGCGAGGCCGGCTGGGGCTACCACGGGGCCAACCGGCTGGGCGCCAACTCGCTGTTGTCGGCATGCGTCGACGGCTGGTTCACGTTGCCGCGATCGGTGCCGGACTTCCTCGCCGGCCTGCTCGGCACGCCGGTGCTGAGCCAGGACGACGACGCCGTGCGCGCCACCGCGGCCGACGTCCGCGCGCGCATCGACCGTCTCACCTCGATCGGCGGCACCACCGGACCGATCGCCTTCCATCGCGAACTGGGCGCGATCCTCTACGCGGGGTGCGGCGTCACTCGCACCGCGGCCTCGCTGACCACCGCGATCGAGGCGATCGACGAGCTGTCCGCGCGCTTCTGGTCTAATCTGCGCGTCACCGGCGGAACGGCCGAGTTCAACCAGGAACTCGAGCGGGCCGGACGGGTCGCGGACTTCCTCGAACTCGCGCGTCTGATGTGTGTCGACGCACTCGACCGCGACGAGTCGTGCGGAGCACATTTCCGTGCCGAGCACCAGACCCCGGACGGCGAGGCGCTGCGCGACGACGACGAGTGGGCCTTCGTCTCGGCCTGGGAGTCCACCGCCGCCGGTGGCCTCGTCCGGCATCGCGAACCGCTCGAATTCCGCTGTGTACCACTGCAAACGCGGAACTACCGATAGGCCCCCATGGACGAGCAACTCACCCTCGAAGTCTGGCGCCAGCCCGGCGGCGACGCGCCGGGCGCCTTCGTGACCTACCTGGTCGACGGGGTGCGTCCGGAGATGTCCCTGCTGGAGGTGCTCGATCTGCTCAATGAGCAGTTGGTCGACTCGGGCACCGAGCCGATCGTCTTCGACTCCGACTGCCGCGAGGGCATCTGCGGCGCCTGCGGGATCACGGTGAACGGCCGCCCGCACGGCCCGGTGCCCAACACGCCGTCGTGCATGCAGCACCTGTGGCAGTTCCCCGAAGACTCTCACCTGCGGCTGGAACCCCTGCGCGCCAACGCCTTTCCCGTGGTGCACGACCTCGCCGTCGATCGTTCCGCCCTGGATCGGGTGATCGAGGCGGGCGGCCACGTCGATGTGCGCACCGGCCAGGCCGCCGATGCCGACACCGGCCTCATTCCGCACGACGTGGCCGAGGAGGCGCTCGACTTCGCCGCCTGTATCGGCTGCGGGGCATGCGTCGCCGCGTGCCCGAACGGTGCCGCGCATCTGTTCGCGGGCGCCAAGCTGCTGCACTTGTCGATGCTGACCTACGGGAAGCAGGAGCGCTCCCGGCGAGCCCGCGCGATCACCGGACAGCTCGACGACGACTTCGGCCCCTGCTCCACTTTCGGCGAATGCGCCCAGGTCTGCCCCGCGGACATCGATCTGGCCGCCGTCGCCGCGGTGAACCGCGAGGCGATGCGCGCGGCCTTCCGTCGCTGACGCGGCGACCTGACCGGCGAGTAAGATCGCCTCATGTCTGCTGACTCGCCCACCTACGCGCTGCGCAAGCGCCTCCCGTCGAACCTGCTGGGAAACACCCTGTTCTCCCTCGGGATGGTCGCCAAGGTGCCGTATTTCGGCACGGTGCTGCCGCTGGTCCAGGAGATGCGGCCCGGCTACTGCCGGGTGACCAGCCCCAACTGGTTCGGTGTCCACAACCACATCGGCACCTTCCATGCGATCGCCGCCTGCAATCTCGCCGAGGCGGCCATGGGCATGCTGATGGAGGCCACCACTCCGACGTCGCACCGCTGGATCCCCAAGGCGATGCAGGTGCAGTACCTGGCGAAGGCGAAGACCCGGCTGACCGCGCATGCCGAACTCGCCGAGCCGATCGACTTCGCCACCATCACCGACGGCACGGACGTGACGGTGTCGGTTCGCGTCTGCGACACCGCCGGCACCGAGGTGGTCCACGCCGAGATCACCACGTGGGTCACCGCGGCGGAGTCGTGAATCCCATCCGCACCGCTCTGGCCGCGGCCCTGCTCGCCACGGCGCTCTTGGCCTCGGGGTGCGGCGACAACGCTCGCCAGCAGGCGAAAGACCTCCCCGCACCGGCCGCCTCGGGCACGACGACCTCTGCTGCGGCGGGGCCGTGGCAATCCGCCATCGACTCCACGCCGGCGCCCGCGCCGGGAACCGCACCGCAGGCGAACCTGTCGGAGCCGTTCCGCATCAGTGCGGCACCCGCCGGCGCCACTCCGCGTGCCGTCGTCACGCTGATCCTCGATCCGGCCTGCCCCGCCTGCCGCGCGTTCGATCGGATCGCCGGACCGGTACTGGCGAGCTATACCTCCGATCCGCAGGTCGCCGTCGACTATCGGGTGATCTCCTTCCTCGACCGTGCCGGCCCGGACCGGTACTCGTCGCGCGCCGCGAACGCCCTCTACTGCGCGTGGGCCGATGCCGCGCTGGCGGGCAAGACCGGGGCGTGGCGCGCCTATCTGGAGCGGCTGTTCGAAGCGCAGCCCGCCGAGGGCGGCGCCGGGCTGCCGGACTCCCGCCTGGCCGCGCTCGGCGACGGCCAGTTCCCGGGCCTGTCCGAGTGCGTCGCCGGAGAAGCCCACGGTGCGCAGGTGACCGCGAACACTCGCGCGGTACTGGCGGACAAGTCGTTCAAGGGCACCCCGACCGTGCTGATCAACGGCACCGAGTTCTCCGTCAGCGGTGCCGAGGACCTGCGGGGTGCCATAGACGCCGCCAAGGGCTGAGGACCCTATCGTCGTCTCAGGAACGCCCAGTAGGGTTGTCCCCGACCTGCCCTGATTCGTCGGGGCGTATCCGCGCTGAAGGACATTGACGTGAGTTCCAACCGGGTTATCGACCCTCGGGCCGCCGAGCGGCGCCGCTCCATCCTGATCATGATCGTCGCGACCATCGTGCTCATCGCCGTCGCCGTGGGCGTCATCTTCTGGGCCACCAGCGGCCACAAGAAGCAGGGAGACGGCGCCGATCCGCTGAACCTCGGCAACGCGACGCCGACCGTCCTGACCGACGGTGCGATCCGGTTCACCGGTGCCCCGGCGGGCACCACACCGAAGGTCGTGGTCTCGATCACCGAGGACTTCCAGTGCCCGGCGTGTAAGGCCTTCGAGACCGCTTTCGGCCCGACACTGGCCACGTATCACGACAACCCGCAGGTCGCGCTCGACTACACCACCATCAACATGCTCGACCGTTCGTCGAGCGGAACCCGCTACTCGACTCGCGCCGCGAACGCCGCTCTCTGCGTCGCCGAGACCACCGGCAAGGATCACGACTTCAGCAAATGGCTGGAGTTCCACAACCTGATGTTCGCCGATCAGCCCGCCGAGGGCGGCACGGGTCTGCCCAACAAGCAGATCCTCGCGATCGCCAAGCAGGCCGGTGTCGAGGGCATCGACAAGTGCGTGCGGGACATCGACTACGGCAACTGGATCGTCAAGAACTCCGAAAAGGTGATGAGCGAGCCCGGCTTCAGCGGCACTCCGAACGTGCGGATCAACGGCAAGGTCGTTGAGCTGAGCAGCCCCGAAGACCTGCAGAAGCAGATCGACGACGCCGTCAAGGCCGGATCGTGACCGCCGAATCCGGCACCTCCACACCGGATTCGGCGGTCGACGGTGTCCCCGACCTCGCGGACACCGTCGCCTCGGAGATCTCCGACGCATCGGCCGACGTGACCGACGATGCCGTCGGTCCGGCGGTGCACCCGCTGCTGGCGCGGCGGCCGATCGGCGTCGTCACGTCGTGGGTGATGCTGGTCTGCGGTGTCCTCGGCATGGCAGCGTCGGCGACGCTCACCATCGAGCGCATCGATCTGCTGATCAACCCGGCGAATACGCCGTCGTGCAACTTCAGCCCGATCCTGTCGTGCGGTTCGGTGATGGTGACCGAGCAGGCGCGGTTCTTCGGTTTCCCCAACCCGCTGCTCGGCATGCCGGCGTTCGCGGTCATCCTGACCACCGCGGTGCTCTCGGTCGGCCGCGTCCAGCTGCCGCGCTGGTACTGGATCGGCCAGACCCTCGGCCTGTCCATCGGGTTCGTCTTCGTCAACTACCTGGCGTTCCAGAGCATCTACCGCATCAACGCGCTCTGCCCGTACTGCATGGTGGTGTGGACCATCACCCCGATCCTGCTGAACCTCAGCCTTTCCCGCGCCCTCGGCGACGGCCCGCGCAGCCGCCTGGCCCGCGACCTGAGCTGGATGCTGCTGATCGTCTGGTACGCGATCGTGATCGTCTGTGGGGGACAACGCTTCTGGGACTACTGGGTCACGCTGTTCTGATCCCTCTTGCTTTTCGGACGCGGCCGCGGAGGATGTCCTTCCTCCGCGGCCCCTCGGCACTAGCGATCGCACCGATCACGAGAGCGGGCTGCGGAGGGCTCGAAAGAACATCCTCTGCGGCCGCTCCTAGCGGAGAGTTCCGCGATCCGGCAGGCGATTGTCGTCGACGTTCGAGGCGGCCCGGACGACTGCATCGTTCCGAGGGTTCTGCACGCTCCGCTGACCAGGGCCGCCGATGCCGGTCGCGGTCTCCTCGGCGGAGTTTGGTGGTCGAGCGGAGCCGAGACCTCGATCCACATCTCCACTGAGGCCACACATCCACCGTCAAACCGAGACTCCCCCATGACGGTCGAGCGGAGTGGAACCACAACCCACCGACCCGGCCGTCGCCCCAGCAGGGACCAGCCGGGACTCAAACCGGGCCACCGCACGGACGGTCTTCGACACCGGTTCTCTCGTCGCCGGGCTCAGCCTGCTGCCGGAGCACTCCTCGAGACGACCGGCCGGCGTCGCGGGCTATTCGATGGCGCCGCCGATGACCCAGCCCAGCATCGCGATCGTCGCGTGCGGGCCGCTGGCCAGGCCCGGCGGGAGAACCGAACCGTCGACGACCCGCAGGCCGGCGACACCGGGCACACCACCCAGGGGATCGACCAGCACACCCAGCGGGAGGGTGCCCGAGGCGTGCTGGGACATCCCCACCACCGGGTCCACCTCTACCGAACCGGGAACCACCAACTCGCCGAACTCCGGCGACGACAGCATCTCGGACACGACCGACACCCAGCGCTCCATCCGGGCCAGCGATGCCGCGTCCGGCGCGCCCAGATCGAGACGGCCGTCCCGCCACGATCCGGCCGCCGCGTGCGCCAGATCGGTCACCCCTACGGGAATCCCCCGCGAGGGCACTCCGTCGATGAAGCTCGCGAAATCGTCACCGTAGCAACGAATCTCGATTCCATCGTCGGCGTGAACCACCGACTGCAGCAGCGCGGGCGCCGATACCGGGTGCCGCGGCGCGAAGCGCACGATCCGCTCGGCATGTTCTTGCGGCACCAGCGAATCCAGCCCCAGCCCGGCGAGCACACCGCTGCGTGCCAGCAGCGCCGCCGTCCCGAGCGTCCCCGCGGACAGGATCACCGCCCCCGCGGTGACCACGTCCGCGCCGATCCGGACTCCGGTGACCCGGCCCCCGCGCACCAGTACCTCATCAACCGGCGCCTCCCCGGCAAGACTCAGCGTGGCCGGCGCCCTCCCCTCCGCGGATGCCAGCGCCTCGGCGGTCGTGACCCGCCGGCCGTCACGCCGGTTACTCCGCACCCGAAGCAGTCCCGGCCGCGCCCACTCGGCCGCCGTCCCCGATTCCCCCGTGGCGTGCTGTTCCGTGGTCGCCGGACGACCATCGGGCAGCAGGCGAGCGCCCGCGTCCGCCGACCAGTACTCCTCGAAGGTTCGCGGTACGTCGCCGAGCTCGTCATCGGCGAACTCCGACACCCCCAGCAGTTCCTCGACCGCGCGATAGCCCGCACCGAGACGCTCCGGCGTCCACCACTGCGGCCAGTCGGCGAAGTCCGCGAGGTGCGGACGCAGGAAGTATCCGCCGTTGATCGCCGATGACCCGCCCAGTCCGCGACCGCGGACCACCGGCCGCCCACCGGCCTCCGGGATCGCCGCGGCCCGCACCGGATCACCGAGCGGCAGACGGCGCAGCATCGTGGTCTCGGGACCGGGTGGTTCCACGGGGCCCCGCTCCACCAACAGCACCGAGCGGTCACCGCGCTCGGCCAGGCGGGCCGCCACCAGGGCGCCCGCCGTCCCAGCGCCCACGACCACGACGTCCGCGGACCGCGGCAACTCCGGACTCATCGCCGGTGACGGCCCTGGGCCGTGTGTCCGGAGTCTTCTCCGTAGGCATCGGCGGATCCGCTGGGCGGCCGGCAAGGCAGAGGAAGGAGGCATAGCGGCGCCATGCCGGCCGACGACGACGCCGCCAGGCGCTGCGCGGACCGCCGAGGACCGGAAAGAGACTCAGGAGACATGGCCTAGAGCCGCAGCATCGGTCGCAGCGCGCTCGGGCTGGCCTGCTTCACAACGCCCTGCCAGAGTCCGGTGCCATACGCCAGATCATCGAGCCGATGCATCAGGAGAAAGCCGACCGGCCCCATCGCCGGGGCCCGCGACTCCAGCAACTGGACCCGAACCCAGGTCGCGATGCCTTCGGCGATCGCCAACTGCCACACCAGATTCCGGAACCTCGACCAGAACAGCGAGACCACCAGCGTGACCGGCCAGTAGTGCCGCAGCAGAGCTTGCGCCGCCTGCAACAGGCCGAATGCGAGGCCACGGCCGACGAAACCGGCGGCCATCATCTCGCGGCCGGGCACGCCTTCCAGTGCGTTCCGGGTCCGGTAGATCGAGTGCAGGGCCAGGATCGCCGAGATCAGAAGACCGAGCCGAGTCCGCGTCAGCAGCCCGATCACGGCCGCCGCCATCGGCACGGTCGACATCACCGGCGCCGCCACCGGGCCGTGCCGCGCGGCCAGCTCGGCCGCCCCGGTGCCGTAGTAGCGGTGACGATCGAGCAGTTCCGACAGCGATTCCCGGTGGTCGTGACGCACCTTCGCCACCGGGTCGTAGTACACGCGCCAGCCGGCGTGCTGGGTGCGCCAGCAGAGATCCACGTCCTCGGCCACGCGCAGTGACTCGTCGAATCCGAGGAATCCCTCGCGCCGCACCACCATCGCCGCGCTCGGAACGTACGCGAGCGCCGTGCCGGACGCCACCATCGCTTCGCGGGGCCCCATGTCGAGCGACGAGTGCGCATTCGCGTAGCGCGAGACCACCGATCCGCCGGACGGACGGCGCCGTCCGACGATCCGCGGCGCCACGATCGCGACCTTCGGATCGGAGAAGTGCCCGAGCAGCATGGTGAGCCAGTCGCGGGTGGGTACGGTGTCGGAGTCCAAGAAAGCCACGAAATCGGTGGCGGCCGCGGCGAGACCTGCGTTGCGGGCGGCGGCCGGACCTCGGTTCTCCGGCAGCCGGATCAGCGTCAACCCCTCGCCCTCGGCGTGGATGGGCGTGGCCGAGCCGTCGTCGACCACGATCATCCTGGTCGCCCCGCGGGCCCGCAGCAGGGTGTCGATCCCGGCCTGGTTGTCACGCACCGGGATCACGATCGTCACCGAGTCGTGCGCGGGGCCGCCCATCGGTCTCGGCAGCCCGATGCCGGAGTCCAGGAGGGTGCGCGCCAGAGATCGAGTCGCCGGGTCGTGCACGGCGATCCGGCCGTCGGCGGAGGTCATCCCCAGGGCCGCGTCGGAGAGTTTCAGCACGCGGGTCGGCGATCCGCCGACCAGATAGCGCAGGTCGCGCCGACGCACACAGCTCTGGTCGATCTGTACCTGGAAGCCGTCGGGCAGCACGTCGGTCGCCGGCCCGGTGGCGGGCGCGCTCATCGGAGCCGTCCGGTCTGGTCCACGTGCCAGCCGAGCACCGCGGCGGACAACCGATCGGCCGCCGCCGACAGATCACGCTTCCCCGCCTCCGCGGTGGCGCCGGTCGGATCGCCGAGCACCCCGTTCGGGCTCACTCCGGCGACACCGTGCGCGCGAAGATCGTCCAGCAGTTCCCCGATCGGCCGCGTGTCGCCCGGCCGGGCGCGATCCATCCGCACCTGCGACGGCGAGATGTCAAGCAGCACAGAGGTTTCCGTGCGACCGGCGTGCGCGTCGGCGCCATCGAACATACAGGGGAACCAGGCCACGTCGCGCCCCTCGTCGCGGAGCCGGCCGACGGCCGACACCAGCGCGTGAGCGTTGCCGCCGTGGCCGTTGACGAAGACCAGGCGCGATGCCCAGCGGCATGCGCTGCGGCCGAACTCCAGCAGGAGCAGGGCGAGCGCCTCGGTGCCGATGGAGACCGTCCCCGGGAAGCCCTCGTGTTCGCCGGACGCCCCGTAGGGAACGGTCGGGGCGAGGAGGCAGGACGGCGCTCCCGGCTGTGCCGAGACGGCGACGAGTCCGCGCGCGGCGACCGCCTCGGCGATCTGCGAATCGGTGCCGAACGGCAGATGCGGACCGTGCTGCTCTGTCGAGCCCAGGGGAACCAGCAGGGTCGGCTCGTCCGCCGATGCCACGTCCGGCCACACCGATGAGGCGAGATGCCGCACTGACGAGTTCACCTGCCTGAGTGCCCCCGTCGCCGTTTCCATTGCGACGACTCTACCGACGCACGCCGTCGGGGTGAACCCTCCGCTCGGGATGATTCATCGAGCCTCGCGCCCGCCGAGCCCCTTGCGAACCAGGGACCACAGCCGTAGCCCAGATCACACTGTGCCATGCTGGAACTCGCCGATGGGATCCCCTCGTCGAGGGTCCCGCCATCGCCGTCCCCACCGAGGAGATCAGCACATGACCACGCCTTCGCGTCAGCCGTCCGGCCGCTCCGGCCCGCTCGCCGCCATCCGCGTCATCGAGTTCGCCGGGATCGGTCCCGGCCCGCACGCCGCGATGCTGCTCGCCGATCTCGGCGCCGACGTGGTCCGGGTGCAGCGACCGAATCAGCTGCCCGCCGAGGGCACCACGCCGGACGCGCTGCTGCGCGGCCGGCGCGTGGTGGAGGCCAATCTCAAGAACCCCGCCGACCGGGAGACCATCCTCAATCTGGTCGCCAAGGCCGACGTGGTGCTCGAGGGCTTCCGCCCCGGCGTGATGGAACGTCTCGGTTTCGGGCCCGATGACCTCGCCGCCGTCAACCCCTCCTTGATCTACGGTCGCATGACCGGATGGGGGCAGGACGGTCCGCGCGCCGAGCTCGCCGGGCACGACATGAACTACATCTCGCTGACCGGCATGCTGCACGCGATCGGCCGCACCGATGAGAAGCCCACTCCCCCTTTGAATCTGGTCGGCGATTTCGGCGGCGGCTCGATGTTCTTGGTGATCGGGATCCTGGCCGCACTCGTCGAGCGCAGCGTCTCCGGCAAGGGCGAGGTGATCGACGCCGCCATGGTCGACGGCGCCTCCGTGCTCGGCCAGATGATGTGGGCCTTCCGCGGCACCGGTATGTGGCAGGACAAGCGCGGCGTCAACTTCCTCGACACCGGCGCCCCCTTCTACGAGGTGTACGAGACCTCCGACGGCAAGTGGATGGCCGTCGGCTCCATCGAGCCGCAGTTCTACGCTCTGCTGCTCGAGGGTCTGGGGATCGACCCCGAGTCGCTGCCGCACCAGATCGATGCCTCCCGCTGGCCGGAGATGAAGGAGCGTTTCGCCGAGGTCTTCAAGACCAAGACCCGCGACGAGTGGACCGCGGTCTTCGACGGCACCGACGCCTGCGTGTCGCCGATTCTGGACTTCACCGAGGCCCCGAACGACCCGCACCTCGCCGCGCGCGGCACCCTGGTCGAGATCGACGGCGTGATGCAGGCGCAGGTGGCGCCGCGCTTCGCGCGCTCCGCCACCCGGACGCCGGAGCCCCCGACCCGGGTCGCCACCGATCCCGCCGCCCTCTGGAACGACTGACCTCCGGACAACCGGCCGGGGCGACCACGGTCGCGCGAAGTGCAGACGGCCGAGCATAACCCCTGACCGAGCGCCGGCTATGACGGCCGAGGTCTCGACTCCGCTCGACCCGCATCTCCGTCGAGATCAGCCCCCACGACCAGCGGGCGGTCTCGACTCCGCTCGGCTGGGGCATGACGCCATGCCCCAGCCGAGCCAGAGCACATGGGCGCTCGGGCGAAGCCGACGACAGCCGAGCCGAGACACCAACGCCCAGCCCCCACTGTCGAGCACCGTCTATGACGGTCGAGCGCTACCTACGACGGTCGGGGTCTCGACTCCGCTCGGCCCACGTCTCCGTCGAGACCCAGACCCCGTGACCTGCGGGTGGTCTCGACCGGCATGGGGCTCGATCGACATGAGCCCAACCGACACGACCCGGGCCGACCACGGAACTAGAACGTGTTACAGTTCCGGGCATGGGCAGGTTCGACGGGCAAGTGGTCTACATCAGCGGGATCGCGCGGGGGCAGGGGCGTAATCACGCCATTCGATTCGCGCGGGAGGGCGCCGCGGTCATCGGGATCGACGTGGCCGGACCCGTCGTCGACCACGCGACGTATCCGCCGGCCACCGAGGACGATCTCGCGGAGACCATCGCGCTCGTCGAGGCCGAGGGCGGCGAGATCCTCGCCCGCCGGGGAGACATCCGCGACCTGGCTTTCCAGGAGCAGCTCGCCGCGGACGGCGCGGCACGGTTCGGCCGTCTCGACCACGTGGTCGCGAACGCCGGGATCCTCACCTGGGGACTCGTCTGGGAGATGACCGAGGCGCAGTTCAGCGACGTCGTCGACGTCAATCTGGTCGGCACCTGGAAGACCCTCAAGGCCACCATCCCGCAGATGCTCGAGGCGCGCAACGGCGGGTCGATCACCATCATGTCGTCGGTCGCCGGGCTGAAGGCGATGCCCGTGCAGGCGTCGTACTCGGCGTCCAAGTTCGGCCTGCGCGGCCTCGCCCAGACCGCGGCGAAAGAGCTGGGCCCCAAGCACATTCGGGTCAACACCGTGCACCCGTACGCGGTCGACACCCCGATGGGACTGAACGACACGTCGGCCATGCAGGCGTTCCAGGACTGGGGCATGCACTTCCCCGCGCTGCTCCCGTATCACCCCGTCGCGGCGCTCGACGAACTCACCGACGCCGTCTTCTATCTCGCCTCGGCGCCCTCGGTGACCGGCGCCGAGTTCCAGATCGACATGGGCCACTCCAAGGTCTGACTTCCGCCCGAAGGGTGGCAGGCTAGGAGTCGTGCACGACCCGCTCGCCGCTCCCGGCATCCCGCCCAGGTCCGTCATGGTCGACGTGACCCTCGGCGTCGTGGTCGCCGCCGCGGCGGTCGTCGAATACCCGCGGACACCGGTCACGATCGCGGTCGGCGTCCTGGTGGCGGTCGCGGTCGCCTGCCGCCGGATCGCACCGTCGATCATGATGCCGCTCGCCCTGATCTCGGCGGCCCTGCAGGTCGGCTTCCTCCAGGTCGCCGTGATTCCGAGCCTGGCATACGCGCTGCTGTTCTTCGTCGCGGGCGGCTCGGCGCACCAGGCCGTGCGGCGGATCTCGCTCGCCGTGGCGATCGCCGGCTCCGCCGTCGCCGCCTGGACACTGATCCACCGCTCGGTGAGCGAGTTCGGCAACGACCCCGGCGTGCTCGACTTCGCGGCGGCCTACGCCGGCAGCGCCATCGTCGTCGTCGGCGGCTGGACGTACGGATTCACCCGGTACCAGCGCCGCACCGTCGAGGAGGCGCGCGTCGCCGAGACCATCGCCGAACTCGAGCGGCGCCGCCTGCTCGAGCTGTACGACGAGCAGGCCGAGCGCTCCCGCCTGGCGCGGGACATGCACGACGTCGTCGCGCACTCGCTCGCCGTGGTGATCGCGCAGGCCGAGGGCGCGCGCTTCGCGCTCGCGTCGTCGCCGGACGACGCGGCGGCCGCACTGGGGGTGATCGCCGGAACCGCGCGGGAAGCGCTCGGCGAGGTCCGGGGCGTCCTGCAGGAGTTGCGCAGCGGCGATACGGCGGCGCAGGCCACCGCGCACGACCGCACCCGGTTGTTCGAGCGGATGCGCGCCGCGGGCATGACCCTGGCTACCGAGCAACTGGGCGACCCCGCGAACGCCGATGCGGCCGTCGCGGCGACGGTCCACCGGATCCTCACCGAGGCGCTCACCAACGCCCTCAAACACGGCGATCTGAGTGAGCCGGTGATCGTGGTGGACGACTGGCGCGACGGGGCCGCGCTGACCGTGCGCAACGCCGTTCCCGCCGAGCCGCACCGCGCGATCGGCGCCGGTCACGGCATCCTCGGGATGACCGAGCGGGCGGCGACGGTCGGGGGCACCGTCCGCAGCGCAGCGGCCGGCGACCACTGGGTACTGGAACTGTCCGTGCCGACACCGAAAGGGCCCCGCCCATGATCCGCGTCGCGCTCGTCGACGACCAACCGCTCTTCCGCGACGGCATCGCCATGATCCTGGCGAGCCAGCCCGACATCGACGTGGTCGCCGAGCTCTCGAGCGCCCGCGACGTGCCCGCGATGGTCGATGAGGCAGGCCCCGACGTGATCCTGATGGACGTCCGCATGCCCGGCATCGACGGCATCACCGCGACCGCGGGCCTGGTCGCCGCCCGCGGCGACGGGGCCCCGAAGGTGCTGGTACTCACCACGTTCGATGACGACGACGCCGCCGCGTCGGCGATCGAGGCCGGTGCGAGCGGGTTCGTACTCAAGGACGCCCAGCCCGATTTCCTGCTGGCCGCGATCCGCGCGGTGGCCGACGGCAGCCAGGTGGTGGCAGCCTCGGCGACCCGGCGGCTGTTCGAGCAGACCCGCGTCCGGAGCGGCGGCCCCGGACCCGAATACGACGCGCTCACTCCCCGCGAACGGGAGATCCTGGTGCGCGCGGCCCAGGGGCTGTCCAACGCCGAGATCGCGGCCGCCGAGTATCTGTCCGAGGCGACGGTCAAGACGCACGTCTCCCGGATCCTGACCAAACTGAATCTCCGCGACCGCGTGCAGCTGGTGGTCTACGCATACGAACACGGCCTCGTCTGAGACGATCCGGCGAAGACCGGACCGCTCCGCGTACATCTCAAGGATGACCCGGGGTCCGTCCTGCGGATGAACGCAATTGCACATCGCGGCCGATGTGGCCGTTGATCAGCGGAAATACCGTGGAAACCATGCAAAACACCACATCAGGACGCTCCGCCGTCACGGTCCGCAACGTCTCCCGCGTCTACGGCGACGCCCGCAATCCCGTCCACGCGCTGCGCGATGTCAGCCTCGACCTGAACCGCCGGGAGTTCACCGCCGTCATGGGTCCCTCCGGCTCCGGGAAGTCGACCCTGATGAACGTGATCGCCGGCCTCGACGAGGTCTCCTCCGGCCAGATCTACGTCGGCGGCACGCCGATCGCCGGCCTGAACGACACCGGCCGGACCACACTTCGCCGCCATCACATCGGATTCGTCTTCCAGTCGTTCAATCTGGTGCCGACCCTCACCGCGGACGAGAACATCCGGTTGCCGTTCATCCTCGCCGGACGGACGATCGACGCGCAGACCCAGGCCTGGATCGCCCACCTCATCGGTGTCCTCGGTCTGCGAGACCGGCTCGACCACAAGCCGGCCGAGCTCTCCGGCGGTCAGCAGCAGCGGGTCGCGATCGCGCGCGCACTGGCCGGGCGGCCGACGATCATCCTCGCCGATGAGCCGACCGGCGCCCTGGACACCAGGACCAGTCGCGAGGTACTGGCACTGCTCACCACCGCCGCCCGCGAGTACGGACAGGGCATCGCCATGGTGACCCACGATCCGGTGGCGGCGTCGTACGCGGACCGCATCGTGGTCCTGGCCGACGGACGGGTGGCCGGCGAATACGGCAGGCTCGACCCGCGGCAGATCTCCGACCTGCTGATCAACCTGGAGGTCGCGGCATGAGGGCCACCAGCGCACGGCTGATCGTGGGCCGCCTCCGCGAGGTCTCGACCATCGGCGTGGTCAGCGCACTGTCGGCGGCATACGGGACCACCCTGTTCGGCGCGAGCGACATCCTGAAACGACTGTCCGCCTCGCGCGGCGGATCGGCCGGTGCCGCACTAGATGAGTGATTCCTGGGGTTAGTGGTCGTAGGCGGTGAGTGATCGGCGGATTTTGGCGGCGATGGTGTCGTTGTGCCAGATCGCTGCGGTCATGGCGAGGATGCGTTGGGCGATCCGGGTGCAG
>NZ_JBPSDN010000040.1:0-32286 GCF_052036135.1 Gordonia marina | reverse complement strand
CCCCCCCCCCCCCCCCCCCCCCCCCCCCCCCCCCCCCCCCCCCCCCCCCCCCCCCCCCCCCCCCCCCCCCCCCCCCGCTGCCGTCTGCGCGGCTCGGCTCCGGGATCAGTCGCGGCGGGCCGGCCGGTGCAGGTCGGGATCGGCGAGGAGGCCGAGGACGGTGCGCAGGGCGCTGACCGGCTCGCCGAGGTCGATACCGGCCACCGTCTCGATCCGCGCCAGGCGTGCCCGCAGCGAGTTCGGGTGGACCCCGAGCCGGCGAGCGGCCTCGGCGACGTTCGACGCGGTGGTCGCCACGGTCAGGACCGTGGGGAGCAGTTCGGTGCGATGAGCGCGGTCGTGGTCGGCGAGCAGCCGCAGGCGCGCGGCCAACTCCCCGCCGTGCGGGCGCAGCAGCGTCGACGCCCGGACCACCTGCAGCGCATCCTCGACGTCCTGCGGCTCGGCGATGCGCAGGCCGGTGAGGGACGGCGGCTTCCCGAGCGGAAGGCGCAGCGCGCGCAGCACGTCGCGGGCCGCGCGCCCCGATTCGGGTAGCCGGGCGAGATCGGTGACGAGCGGTCCCACGCCCACCGCGGCGGTGGGGGAGGCGTCGAGCGCGGCGCCCAATCGTGCACGCAGCCGGTGGGCGACGCTCCGGTCGTCGTCGTCGTCGTCGTCCGCGCCGGCGCCGTCCGGATCGGTACCGTCCGGATCGACCGGGAGGACGGCGAGCAGCAGGCCGCCGGTGGTCACCTGGCGCTGATGCGGGAATTCGGCGGACAGGGCCAGTCGTACGCGGGCGTGGTCGTCACCGGTGACCGCGGCGGCGACGACGGCGTGGCCGCGATCGGGCCGCAACCCGGCGAGGACCGCCGCGGTCGCGGTGTCCCCGTCGCCGCCGAGCACGGTGAGCAGGGCCGCGGTACGGCACCGCTCGGCGAACGCGGCCTCGCGGGCGGCGGCCCCGGGCCCGTCCGTCGGCGCCCCGGCGGCCTCGGACCGGTGGGTCAGCGCGGCGAGCGCCCGCAGTAGCGCGTCCCCGCCGATCCATCGGGCCCGGCGCAGCCGGAACGGGGCGGGCGGGCCGCCGAGCCCGGCGGGTGTCGTGGACGGCAGGATCAGTGCCGCGGCACCGGCACAGCTCTCGCTGACCTCGATGAGCGAGGGCCGGTCGCGCACTGGATGCCCGACGACGACGAGGTGCCCGGAATAGTCGGTCGGCACACCCGGCTGGTAGACCTCGATGCCGCGCACCGCGATGTCCGGCACGGCCCGCGGTCCGCCGGGATCGAGCGGGGTCAACACCGCGCCCGCGGCGGCGACGATGGACCTCAGGCTGGGGACCGTGGTCGCGGCGCGGCGGCGCCGGACATGAGCCGTCATGCGGATTCTCCTGGTCGGGACGGTGGGTGCGCGAGGGCGAGCGGGATCAGAGGAACCGCAGGACGTTCGGGTTGAGCAGTCGCGCCGGGTCGAGCGCGTTCCGGACCGCATGCATGACCTGCCGGTCCGGCAGGTCGCGGCCGAGGCCGATCCACGGTCCTTTCGCCCGGCCGATGCCGTGCTCGGCGCTGATACTGCCGCCGTGCGCGGCGACGAGGGTCAGCACCCGCTCGGTCACCGCCTCGCGGCACGGCGCGGGGACGTCGAGCAGGTTGACGTGGACGTTCCCGTCGGCGATGTGCCCGAAGCAGACGGCGCGGACCGCCGGGAAGCGCGCGGACAGGTCGGCGGGCAGAACCGCCAGGAAGTCGGGCAGTGCGCGCGACGGCAGCGCGACGTCGAGCTTGACCGGCGGGGTGGACGAGGCGGTGTTCAGCACCTCGGGGTGGCTCTCGCGGTACTCCCACAGCCGCCGCGCGGGCCCGGCCTCGACCACCGCGTCGTCGAGCACGCCGGAGGAACCCGCCAGGAGTGAGGTCACGGCCTCCGGCAGATCGGCCGGTCCGGACAACTCCAGCAGCAGGTGGAAGGGGCTCGGCGCGGCCAGCGGCGCCCGGAGGCCGCGGTGCGTGCGAACCAGGCCGATGCCCTCGGCCGTCATCAGCTCGGCCGCCTCGATACACAGTCCCGACCGGCGTGCCGCGTCGACCAGCGCGAGACAGCCGGCGACGGAATCGACACCGGCCAGCACCGTCTGCGTCTCCGTCGTGGGTGTCACCAGGCGGAGCAGGACTCGGGTGAGTACCGCGAGCGTGCCCTCGGCGCCGGCGAGCAGTCCGGGTAGGTCGTAGCCGATGTTGTCCCTGGTGAGGCCGCTCCACCGGGTCAGGACCCGGCCGTCGGCCAGCACCGCTTCGACGCCGAGAAGCCGCGAGCGGGTGCTGCCGTGCTTGATCATGCGCGGCCCGCCGGCGTTGGTCGAGACGATGCCGCCGAGGGTGGCCGACTCTCGCGAAGCCAGGTCGATCCCGAGATCCAGCCCGGCCTCGCGGGCCGCCCGCTGCGCCTGCGCGACGGTCACGCCGGCGCCGGCCGCGAGAGTCCGTTCGATCCGGTCCACGTCGCCGACGACGTCGAGCCGGCGGGTACTGAGCAGGATCTCGCCGTCCATCGGCACCGAGCCGCCGACCAGCCCGGTGTTACCGCCCTGGGGCACCACCGGCATACCGGCGCGGTGACATGCGGCGAGGACCGCCGCCACCTCCGCGGTGCTGCCGGGACGCACGACGGCGGGCGTGGCGCCGCACCACCGGCCGGTCCAGTCGGTCGCGTGGCCCGCGGTGGTCGCCGGATCGGTGAGCACGTGGCGGGCGCCGACGATCGCCCGGAGTTCGTCGAGCAGAACGGGTGTGGTCGTGGGCATCGGGATGGGCCTCCGAGAGGTAGGTGTGCGGATCGGTGCGGTGTTTCCAGGGTGTGGCGGATCCCGGGGGCCGGTCCAACACCGAATCGCTCTGAGGTCATCGGATGCGCTTATAATCGCAGCGTGCACCTGCAACGAGCGCGGTATCTCGTCGCCGTCGCCGAGCATCTGAGCTTCACCCGGGCGGCGGCCGAGCTGTTCGTGGCGCAGTCCGCGCTGAGTCAGCAGATCAAGGTGCTCGAGCGTGAGGTCGGCGCCGAGCTCATCGATCGCCGGGGTCCGCGCATCGGTCTCACCCCGGCGGGCGAGGTGGCGGTGTCGGAGGCCCGCTATCTGCTGACCGTCGCCGATCGGGGTCTCGCCCGGATCCGGGCCGCGGCGCTGGGCTCGGGCGGTGCGCTCGACATCGCGCTCACCCGCTCGTGGACGGGCGGCGTGATCGGCGCCGCGCTCGCCGAATTCCGGCGGCGTTTCCCGGAGGTCACCGTCACCGAGCGGCGCGGCTACTCGTCGTACAACGCCGAACTGGTCGCCGCGGGGGAGATCGACCTGGCGGTGGTGCGCGGCCCGGTGGCCGACGAGCGGATCCGGGTGCGCGGCTGCGGCGCCGAACGGCTCGTCGTCGCGCTGCCCGCGGGGCATCCGCTGGCGGACGGCGGCGACGGTCCGGCGCTCGGCGCGGGGCCGCCGATCGGGCGGGACCGGCTGCGCGGCGAGCCGGTGGTGTTCTGGGAACGGGACAATGCGCCCGGCATGTACGACACGATCGTGTCGGCGCTGTGGCCCGACGGCACGCCACGGGTGGTGCGCCGGGAGGCCGACGACGAGATGGTGCTGCGCGCGGTGGCGGACGGTGTCGGGGTGGCGCCGATGCCGGTCGGTCGTGCGACGGCGTTCCGGGTGCCGGGCGTGGTGCTGCGCGAACTCGATCCGCCGGCGGTCGAACTGACCGTCGGCGTCGCAACCGTCGACGACAACCCGAATCCGGCGCTGCGCGCGTTCCTGGACATCCTGGAGCGCGATCCGGCGCTCGGGGCGGTGCGCTGACGGTGGCGAGTGAGGCCGAACAGCGCCGCATCTGGCGGCCGCCCGGTCCGCTCGACGTCCGCGTGATCCTCGGGATCCACCGGCGCAGCGCCCACGACCCCGCGCTGCGCGTGGCACCGGACGGCTCGGTGTGGCGCGCGGTGCATACGCCGGACGGACCGGGCACGCTGACCGTGCGGGCGGAGGCGGGCGAGATCGCCGGCCGCGCGTGGGGTCCCGGGGCATCGTGGCTGCTCGACGGTCTGCCCGCCGCACTGGGCGCGCACGACGACCCGGCGTCGTTGCCGATCGGCTCGCCGGTGGTGGCGCGCCTCGCCGCCCGATCGGCGGGCCTGCGGATCGGGCGCAGCGACCGCGTCTGGGAGGCCCTGGTCGCCGCGGTCATGGAGCAGAAGGTGGTCGGTGCCGAGGCGTACCGGGCCTGGCGCTATCTGCTGCGCCGGTACGGCGAACCGGCGCCGGGGCCGGTCGTGATGCGGGTGCCGCCGCCCCGGCCGGTGTGGCGGGAGATCACCGAGGCCGACTGGCACCGCAGCGGCCTGGAGCCGGTGCGCATGCGGACGATCCGGGCCGCAGCCCGCGTCGACGTGGAAGACAAGGGCGACGTCCTCACCGCGCTGCGCGGGATCGGTCCGTGGACCGCCGCGCACACCCGTATCCGGGCCCTGGGCGATGCTGACGCCGTGCCCTTCGGGGACTACCACCTGCCGAAGATCGTCGGCCAGACGCTGATCGGCCGGCCGGTCGACGACGCGGGCATGGCCGAACTGCTCGAACCCTACGGCGGGCACCGGTATCGGGTGATCCGGATGTGCGAGTTGCACGGCACCTGGCCGGATCGGCACGGCTCTCGGATGCCGGTCCGCGACTATCGATCGATATGAATTCTCACTTTCGCACTGGTTATGTGAATCGGCATCGTCCGAATGTGAGGTCTCGTGTTCGGCAATTCTGAGCAGCGGGAGGTCCGCGCTACCGTGACGCGGTGACCGGCCGAACACTTGCTTCGATTCTCGCTGCGGCGGAAGGGATTCTGGCGCCGCTGAATCCCGCTGTCGATGTCGGCGCGCTCGATCGTGCGGTACTCGGATTCGAATTCCATCAGCCTGGCGGTGAGGTGGAATACCGCGGCAAGCTGGTGCTGGTCACCAGTATCACGGACACTCGATTCGAGTTCGAGGGAATCCTCGCCGAATGTGCGAGTGCGGCGGCGCTGATCCTGTCGCCGTCCACCCCGCGCGAATTCGGCCGGGAGACCGGACCGCTGCTGCTGCGACGATCGACATGGGCGACCGGCGAGACGGTGATCCAAGCCCTGGCGGCCGTCACCGGCCCGTCGGATGCCGCCCGGCGCCCCGTCATCGCGGCCCCGGTGGACGGTGAGGCGGCGTGGCTGGCGACCCGGCGGGAGAGTGCTCTGGTATCGCTTCTGGCCGGAACCGCCGATCCGGAGATCCCCGCGGCGATCGCCGGGCTGCGGCCGGACCGCGGGTACGTCGTGATCGCGGCCGCCATCGCGCCGGACGACGCCGAGTGGCTGTGCACCGCGGTATCGATGGAGTTTCCGGACATGCGGGGCCTGTTCAGCGACGGCGCGTTTCTCGGTGTCCTCCCGGTCGCTGACGGAGAAGGCGCTGGTCAGGTGGTCGGCCGACTGCGTTCGCGGATCGGTCGATCCGCCGGTGGCGGGGCCGATCTGCCCATCGGGGTCGGGCTGGTGGCCGACGGTGTCGCGGAGCTGCACGTGTCGGCCGCGAGTGCGCGCCGCGTCTTGCGGGC
This sequence comes from Gordonia marina, assembly GCF_052036135.1. Lineage (NCBI taxonomy): Bacteria > Bacillati > Actinomycetota > Actinomycetes > Mycobacteriales > Gordoniaceae > Gordonia > Gordonia marina. The sequence continues at coordinate 26,672 of NZ_JBPSDN010000040.1, read as the reverse complement.
GCTGAACGTCAAGCTGGGCCGTCTGCCGCTGTGCGGCTCCGGGTGGGCGCGTATCGGCGCGGCCCACGACGTGGAGGACGCACTGGTGCTCATTCACGCGACCGATGCGCTGACGCCCTACGCGGAACTCTTCGCGGCGAGACTGCGGGTGCTCGACGACTACGACCGGGCGCACCGCACCGATCTGCTGGCGACCGTGCTGGCCGCGCTCAAGCAGCAGACCAACGTGGCCGCGGCGGCCCGGCCCCTCCGGATTCATGCGAACTCCTTCCGCGCCCGGCTGGAGAGGATCGCCGTCATCGCCGGCATCGACCTGACCGATGAGGTCTGTCGGCTGCGGACGATCCTGGCCTTCATCTCGTGTCCGGAACTGCACAACGCGGCTCTGCGCCGGTTGCCGCTGGATCGGTCGCCGAATGCGTGAAGAGACCTTTTCGGCGGTGCGGAAAGGAGATGACCGGGGGCCGGAACAGTGCATTTCTGAGAGACGATCACCGGTACCGGGAAAGGGCCTCGGAAATGCCCGAAAATCGATCGTGATCACCGTGTCGACGAGGATCTGACCCGTCCGGAAGAGCGCCCGCTTCTCCGTAATCTCAGCGTCGTCCCGGCGCTCGCGACCGGTGTGCGCGGGACCGGAGAGGACGGAACCTTCAGTGGTGGACGAGAACATGGTGCGGACGGCCGCCGACATCGCGAACAGGGTCGCCGAGCATCTGTCACGGCATGCCGACGAGGTCGCCGAGACACTGCGCCGCGTGTCGACCGGGGAACTGGACATGCCGGAGACCTTCGAGCCGGGCGAACGGGAGCATGTCCGGGCACTCTTCGGCGCGATCGTCGACGTCGGTCCGGCGAAGGTGTTCGCGCGGATCGCGCGGCTGCTGGTCGAGGAGCATCTGGTGCTGCCGGCCTGGGAGGACGCGACGGCATCGAAGAAGGGGGCGTTCGCCGCACTCGCCAGGCGACTGCCGGACGGGCTCTTCGCGGCCGACGAGGTGGCGGACCTGGCCGACCTCGACAAGGACCAGCTGATCCGCCTCGTGATCCTCCTGATCGCGTACATCATGTACGACGAGTTCCACTACCCGCAGCCCGAGACCGGGATGTACGACGTCGCGACGGACAGTCTCGAGAAGCTGAAGTGGCTGTACCACTACCGCTTCAACCAGCTGGAGATCGCGCAGCCGGTGTCGGGACTGGAGGACTTCTTCCGCGGCCAGGACCTGAGCTTTCCGGAGACCGAGGGGGCGGCGCGACGGGTCAGCATCACGTGCGGTGGCGATCTCCTCGCCGTCGACGTACTGGTGCCGGAGAACACCGAGCGGCTGTTCGAGGACATCGCAGACTTCTACGGCACCGCGGACATCGTCAGCGCCAACCTCGAATCCACGGTCGATTCCGCCCGGCCGATCGGACGCACCCAGCCGACCGGATCGGCCGCGCGGATGAACACCTCGGAGGCGATGTTCCGGCGCTTCCTGGACCAGGGGAAGCTCAACTTCTTCAGCACCGCCACCAACCACTCCCTCGACTGGGGTGAGGAGGGCGTCCTGGCCACTCTCGACGTGCTCCGCGGATCGGGTGCCGCGTTCTCCGGCACCGCCGCGAGCCGGGCGGAGCAGGACGATGTGGTGGTGCTGGAGAAGAACGGGATCAAGATCGGACTGCTCACGTTCACGATGGACCTCAACGGCTATCAGCCGCCGGCCGACAAGCCCTACCTGGTGAACGAGGTGCGATTCAACGACGCGGTGCCCGCCCCGGACTACTCCCTGGTCGAGCGGCAGATCGCGGCGGCGAAGGCCAAAGGGGCGGACTATCTCATCGCCTACTGCCACTGGGGCTGGGAACTGCAGATGTATCCCCACCCGAACGTCGTACGGGCGGCGAACACCCTGATCGACCTCGGTATCGACACCGTGCTCGGCAACCACCCGCACGTGCCGCAGCCGATGCAGCGGGTGGTGCGGGAGGGGCGGCCGGACGGCCTGATCGTGTACGCCTTCGGCGACTTCGTCAGCTACCACCCGGAGAGCCGGAACTCGAAACTCGCCTATGTCACGCGCTTCGACGTGGTGCGGCACGACACCCCGGGCGGCTCCCGGACGTCGATCGCGAACCTGCGGATGCTGCCGGTGTACATCCTCAACGCGGAGCGCGCGGACGGCAGCGTCGACTGTCGCATCCTGCGCTTCTCGCAGGTGTACGCGAACCCGGACGACTACCCGCTGACCGATCACGAGCGCTCCGAGCTGGACCATCTGCACGACGTGGTGCTGCACGGGATCCTGCTCCCCGAGGGCGGCGATTCGCTGCTCGCGGACTGATCCCGCGTCGTCCGGGTTCGGCGGATGGAACGTCAGGCGCGGCGGCGGCGCAGGCCGACGGCGAGGGCGCCGACGACGAACAGCGCGGTCGACACCGCGGCGAAGTAGACCAGCGCGCCGTCGGTGCCCCACGGCGGGCTGATCGCCAGGTCCTGGCCGGTGCCCCAGGTCCCGTTGAGGAACGGCATGTACGCCTGGATCTTGGCGCCGTCGGGCACGAAGATGATGGCGTCCTCCATGACGAAGACCCAGAACAGCAGGGCGGCGAGGGTGCCGGCCGGATGGCCGATCAGGGCCGCCAGGCCGGCGCCGAGACCGCACGCGAAGAACGCGTAGACCGGCACCGTGATGACGAAGCGCACGCCGGCCGAAGAGAACAGCGACACCTCGCTGTACACGCTCGGAAAGGCCGCGGGCAGCACCGACATCACCACGGCGACCAGGATCGCGGACGCGGCGGCGGTCAGCAGGCCGTAGAAGATCCACCGGCTCGCCGCCGACGTCCACGCACGCGGGTACAGGTGGCGGTCGACGTCGCGGGCCACCGCTCGCATGCTCGTGGCCTGCGCGTACGCCGCCGTCAAGGCGCCGACCACCACCGTGAAGGTGATGATCCAGTAGACCGAGTTCGACGACGAGACCGCGTTCACCGAGATCTCGTCGCTGTTCAGGTGCGCGATGCGCTCGGCGACCGCGGCGATCCCGAAGGTGATCACCAGTGGCAGGACGACGCCCGCGGGCAGGGCCCCGTACACCAGGAAGCTGCGCCGCCCGCCGGTGCGGATCGCTTCGGCGCGGACACCGCGGCCGGTCTGCCCGGCCGTTTCGCGCAGCGCGCGGCCGTTCACGCCGCCGCCGTCGCGCGGACCGCGGCCAGATAGGCCGCTTCCAGATCACGGTGGCCGCCGCGGAACTCGTCGACGGTCTGCGCCGCGCCCGCGGTCTGCCGGTCGATCAGCACCACCCGGTCGGCGCTGCGCGCCACCTCACCGAGCAGATGCGAGGCGACCAGCACCGCGCAACCGTCGGCGGCCAGCCCGACGAGCAGTTCCCGCAGCCAGACGATGCCCTCGACGTCGAGTCCGTTGAGCGGCTCGTCGAAGACGAGGGCGGCGTCGCCGGAGTCGCTGCCGGCCACCGGCAGCAACGCGGCGGCGATGCCGAGGCGCTGCCGCATGCCGAGCGAGTAGTCCCCGATCCGGCGGGCTCCGTACCGGTCGACGCCGGTGCGGGCCAGCACGTCGTCGACGGCGTGGCCGTCGAGCCCGGCACCGGCGGCCAGCCAGCGCAGGTGCCGGCGCGCGGTGTGGCCGGGATGAAGCGGCTCGGTGCCCAGGTGCATACCGAGCCGTCGTCCCGGGGACGGTAGCCCGCGCACCGCGGTGCCGTCGATCAGCACCTCTCCCGACACCGGTGTCACGATCCCGCACACGCTGCGCAGCAGGGTCGACTTGCCCGCGCCGTTGCGGCCGAGGAGATAGACCAGCTCACCGCCGGGCACGGTCAGGTCGACGTCGTGCAGCACGGTGCGGCCGCCCAGGTCGACGCGGAGCCGGCGAATCTCGATCCGGCTCACCGCGGATCAGGCGTTGCAGTAGATGTTGAGGCCGACGGTCTTGACGCCGCGGCAGATCGAGTTGTTGGCCAGCCGCCAGTTGCCGTCGATCTTCTTGAACTCGATCGTGGTGTTGACGCTCGGCCGGCCCGCCGAGGAGGCCTTCAGGGTGGCGCTGATGGTGTCGCCCGATCGCCCGGTGATCTCGGTGATCTCGTGCGAGCCGCGGGGTGCGCGGAACAGACCGAGGTTGTAGACGGTCTTGGGCACCACCACCGCGTCCATGCCGCCCTCCAGGTTGCGGGCCTTGGCCTCGTCCGAGGCCGGGGTCGCGACCAGGAATTCGATGATGTCGTTGAGTTCCGAGGTGCTCGGATCGTCGGTGGTGACGGTGAAATCGGCGGGCAGTGCCCGGGCGGCCGGCGCGGTGAGCGCCAGACCGACGGCCGTCGCGACGACGGTGAGCAGGGTGATGGCCAGCAGCCGGAAACGGTGGGTCATGGGATTCTCCTCCAGACGAGGGGGTGGTTCGAGTCAGTCGGCGAGGGCGTCGGCACCGGCGGTGCGGGCCAGAGTGAGCCGGAGTTCGCAGGCCCCGGCCGCCGCGTCGGGACGGACGAGGACGGCGTAGCTCGATTGCAGGGCCGCCGAGCCCTCCGCGAGGGCTTCTTCGAGGATGCCGCGGACCACGCCGCGGGCCACCTCGGGCAGCTCATGTTCCAGTTCCTGCAGCGGACAGCCGCAGAGGGTGATCTCGTGGTCGCCGAACGCGCTGACGACCCCGGTGATGCGGAAACCTAGCCGGGTCAGGATGGTCTCGGCGATCACCACCGGATCGGGCAGGGTCGGCCCGGACAGTTCGGCGGGCAGGTGCTTGGCGGCCCATCCGCGGCCGACCTCGACGGCGAGCCGTTCGCGTGCCTCCGGGGTGTCGCCCAGCCGGGTGATCAGCATGATGAGCAGGTCGTCGATCGGCGGAGCCACCACGATGCGATAGCCCATCCGGGGCCTCCCCACCCCGTCGGGCGGGAGCGCGACGGCGACCGCGGCGCCCTCGTCGACCAGGTTGTTCAGGTGAAAGCGCGCTGTCGTGACGTGGATGTCGAGCGCACTCGCGATGGACTGCGCATCGATCGGCGTCTGGGCCTCGGCGACGAGCGAGCGCACCCGGTCGCGCTGGCGGGCGCCGCTCATCGGCCGTGCACCACGATCAGCGTGGCCGTCGCGGCCGTGCGGGCGAACAGCGAATGCGGAACCCGGGTGTCCACCCGGATCGCGGTGCCGCCGGTCAGGTCGTAGGTGGCGCCGCCGACGCTGAAGTCGATCGAGCCGACCTGCCCGAGCACCACGATCGGGTGCGCCGCGGTGTGCTCGGTCATGGTCTGGCCGGCGCCGAACGCCAGCCGGATGAGCGTCTCGCTCTCGCCCCGGTGCAGCACGGTGATCTTCGGGCGGTCACCGGACGGATCGGGGCTCGCGTCGGCGAGGCCGGTCAGGTACGACCAGCTGGCGGTATCACTCATGATTTGTCTGGCTTCCGGGCGACGATCTCGATGGCCGCGAGTTCTCGGCGGTACTGGCGGAAGACGCGGCGCATCCCCACAATACGCCGTCGTGCATCGCCGTTACGCAGCACGTTTCCCACGATCTTGAGCGAACGCAGCGGGCCTTCGTCGGCGACGACGCGCCGCGGCTGCAGCAGAGCCATCGGCGCGAAGCGCACCTTCTCGATCTCGAAGCCGGCGGCGACCAGGTGCTCCCGCCACTCGGCCTCGGTGAGTGGCCGGGCGTTGACTTTGATCGAGCGGGCGAGTGCCTGGCGGATCTGAGTCTTCTGCGCGTCGCTCAGGCTGTCCGGTTCCAGCGCCAGCTCGTGGATCGCGTACCGCCCGCCCGGGCGCAGCACCCGGAACGCCTCGCCGATGATCGCGTCCTTGCCGCGGTCGGACTGCATGGTGAGCATGGCCTCGCCGACCACGACGTCGCCGCTGTCGTCGTCGAGCCCGGTCGACGACGCGTCCGCCGTCACCACGCGGCCCCGTCGGCCGATCACCTTCTCGGTCAGCGCGACGGCCTCCGGATCGGCCTCGATGCCGACGTAGCTCTTGGGGCCGGCGTCGAGGATGTCGGCGGCCGTCTTTCCGAGACCGGGTGCCAATTCGATGACGTCCGCGCCGGTCAGGCCGGCGTCGCGCAGCATCTTGCGGGTCAGCTCGAGTCCGCCGGGGCGCAGCACGCGCTTGCCCATGCGGGCGAGCAGCCAGTGTCCCGGCAGGTCTTCGTCGCTGCGGCCGGGTAGGGGCAGGTCGGCGGGCGTGGTGGATTCGGTCATGGTGGACTCCCCGGGAATCGAAGGAAACAGTTCCTCTTATTAGTCTACCCTTACCGGTTGACGGCGTCCGGGGCCGAAGGTCCCGTGGGCGACTATCCCTTCCGGGGCCTGCGTGCGTGCACGTACTGGCCGACGCCGGTGATGGTCTGTTCCACCTGCTCCATGTCCTGTGCGATCAGCCGGTCGAGGAGTTCGGTGCGGTCGAAGATCCGCAGCCCGGTCAGTCCGGCCGCGGCGCGCGCGCCGGGCACCGCGGCGATCGAGGCACGGACCGAGGTGAACACGATCAGCTCGCCGCCGGGAGCCAGCACTCGCGTCATCTCGTCCAGTGCCGCGAGCGGATCGGGGATCAGGTAGAGCGCGGCGAGGCAGGTCACCGTGTCGAACGACTGCGACGAGAAGGGCAGCGCGTGCGCGTCGCCGCGGACGAAGGTGATCCGGTCACCGGTGTTGTCGCGGGCCGCACGGGTGAGCATGGCGGCTGAGAAGTCGAGACCGACGTAGGCGCCGTCCCCGGTGAGACCCCGGGCGGCGTCGTTCGCGTAGTTGCCCGGCCCGCACGCGATGTCGAGCACCCGCCGGTCACCGGGGCGGGAGAGATAGGCGCGCAGCGCGCGGTCGTAGTCCTGCGTCTGCGTGCCGCCGAGGCTGAAACCGCGAGTGAAGATCGGGCGCCAGGCGTGCTCGTAGACCTGGGAGAAGAGCGGGTTGTGCATCAGCCGTTCGGCGAGGGAGCTCACTGCCGGATCTCCCGTCAGAACTCGTCGCGCTGCACACGCAGCGTGGAGATGGTGGTGGCGAGCATGTCGTACTGGCCGACGAGCAGGACGAAGGCGATCGCCCGGCGCTCGGACAGGTGGCGCCGCAGCGCCGACCAGGTGCCGTCGGAGATGTCGCGGTCCCGCACGAGTTCGTCGGTGGCGCGCAGCAGGGCGGTCTGCCGGTCGCCCCAGCCGGCGTCCGGGCCCTCGAGAACGCGGGCGAAGTCGTCGTCGTCGATCCCGGCCTTGGCGCCGAGCCGCCGGTGATGATCGAGCTCGTAGTCGCATCCGCGCAGGTGGGCGACCCGAATGATGATCATCTCGGTCTCCCGGCGGGAGAGTTCGCCGAACGGCATCATCCGGCTGGAGTAGTGCAGCCAACCGCGGAACAGCCCCTTGCTGCGGCCGAGGGTGGCGAAGATGTGCGCGTTATCGGTGCCGGTGGCGAGGGACATGGCGCGGACGATGACCCAGTTGATCGGGCCGAGTTCGCGCAGGTGCCCGGGTGAGACGCGAGGTGTGCTCATGTGTCAAACGGTAGTCGAGACCGCCTGTCGGTCGAGCGGATTCTCACGCCGGTCGAGCGGAAGCCCCCATGCTGGTCGAGCGGAGTCGAGACCACCGACCGATCTCCGGACATCAGGCCGGCCTGCCGTGGCCCGAGATCAATCTGCGGTCGTACCAGCCGATTTCAATATTCCAGACGAAGGTTCTGCCTGCCCTCTGCGAAGGGCTGGTCTGGATGAAGTCCGCCGCCGCGGCATGGGCGTCGCCCGGATCGGCAAACACTCCGATCACTTCTGGCGAAGGAACGAGATCCCATCCGACGATGGAGGAATTCTGCGGTCCTCCGCCGTCGAAGACGATGTACACCCGGCCGACTTCCGTGCACCGAATCGCGCCTGGTCGGACAACTGCGTCTTGACTCCAGCAGATTATCGGTCCGGAATCGATCTGCGCCGCGACCTGCTTTTCGGTGTCGCGATCGCCGGCCACTCCCGCGAACACTTCCGCGAGTGTGACTTCGTTCCTGGCGAAGATCAGCCGGATTCTCCGGGGTGTGACCGTACGACGTCTGTGTCTCATCATCACCCCGGTTTCGTGGTTTCCATGGTTGCTGAGCCCGGTGCGGGCATCGCAGCAACGATAGGAGCGTGCGGTCGGCCCTGCGACGCGTAGATCGTGGAACGTGCAGCTAGAAGGGCGGAGATCAGATTCCGGTCCGGAATCTTCTCGATGCGCGACCTGGGGAGATTCCGGAACGATCAAACACAGCGGTCTCAGTCGGCGACGCTCATGTACGGGGAGACGGTGCTGCGGTGCTCGTCGACGGCGAGGGTGGCGCCCAACTGGGGGAAGGCGCGCTGGGCGCAGCCGGCCCGGTCGCACACACGACAGCCCGCGCCGATCGGGGTCACCCGGGCCTGCGGGCCCAGTTCGAGGCCGTCGGAGTAGATCACCCGGCTCGCGTGCCGCAGTTCGCAGCCCATGCCGAGCGCGAAACTCTTCGGCGACTGTCCGTATCGCGCCGCGCGCCGGTCGACGGTGCGGGAGATCCAGAAGTATTCGCGGCCGTCGGGCATCTCGGTGATCTGGGTGAGGATCTTGCCGGGGGAGCCGAAGGTCTCGTACACGTTCCACAGCGGGCAGGTGCCGCCGCTGGCCGAGAAGTGGAAGCTGGTCGCCGACTGGCGTTTGGACATGTTGCCGGCCCGGTCGATCCGGACGAACGTCCACGGCACCCCGCGCAGGTTCGGCCGCTGCAGGGTGGAGAGCCGGTGGCAGATGGTCTCGTACGACACGGAGTAGAACGCCGACAGCCGCTCGATGTCGTACCGGAAGTCCTCGGCGACGCCGTGGAACTGCGCGTACGGCAGGAGCGCGGCGCCGGCGAAGTAGTTCGCCAGCCCGTGCCGGGCCAGTGCGACGGCGTCGTCGGTGGTGAAGCCGCCCTCGGCGACGAGATCGTCGATCAGGTCGCCGAACTCCAGATAGCCGAGTTCGGCGGCGATCCGGAAGGTGCGCTGGCCGAGGGAGAGCGAGGCGGCGAAGTCGAGCTGTCCGCTGCGGCGATCGAAGCGATGCAGCACGTCGTCGCCCAGGTCGACGCGACGGTTGATCCGGACCCCGTGCACGTCGGAGAGCCGGTCGGCGAGGCCGGTGCGGATGTCCACCGAGTGCATGCGCATCCGGGAGGTCAGCTCCTCGGCGGCCAGGTCGAGGGAGTCGATGTAGTTGCGGCGGGCGGAGAAGAAGTTGCGGACCTCCTCGTGCGGGGCGCTGATCGCGCCGCGCAGACCAGGGTCGTTGCGGCCCGAGGTGACCGCGGCCAGCTGCTCGGTGACCTGCCGGTACCGCCGATGCATGTCGACCATGGCCGCGGCGATCGCGCGGTGGCCGCCGACCATCGCGCTGATCTCGCCGGGATCGGCGGCGGCCGGATCGGAACCGAGGTCGGCGTCGAGCAGGGCCTCGCGAAGCTCGGCGATCAGCCGGACGTCGTCCTGCGGATCGAAGAAGCCGATGTCGATACCGAACACCTCGCCGATCCGGCCCAGCACCGACGCGGTGAGCGGCCGGGAGTCGTGCTCCATCTGATTCAGGTACGACGCCGAGATCCCCAGTGCCGCGGCCAGCGCCTGCTGCGACAGACCGCGCTCGGCACGCAGCTGCCGCAATCGTGAGCCCACGTAGGTCTTGCTCATCATCTCCACCGTTCCAGGTCGCGGATCGGTACCGTGAGCCCGTGTCGAGCTCCCGGTCTGTCTCCATCCCGTCCCCACGCCGCGTCGCCGCATCGGTGCTCGCGCTGACCGTCGGGGCGGCCCTTCTCGCCGGCTGCGACTCGAAAGAGCCGGAGACGCCGCTGACCTCGCTGGTCGTCGGATCGTCGTCGGTGCCCGACGGGTTCACCGTGGTCCCGGCGAATGTCGAGGATCTCATCAGCGCCAATCGTTCGACGCTGGAGCAGGCCGCCTCGGTGGCCTTCACACCGCCCGAATGCGCGCCCACCGCCGATGCGAAGTTCAACCCGGCGCTCACCACCGACAACACCGTGCTGCTGGTCGCGCAGTCCGACAGCGCGACGCTCTCCGAGGTGGTGAGCACCGTGCGGCGCGACATCGACGCCGATCGCCGGGTGAGCACCGGGGTCTGCCGGGTGGTGACCGCCGTACCGTCGACCGGGACGCTGGCCGGGGCCCGGATCGTCACCACCTCGACCGAGCTGTCGTCGCCGACCGGCAAGGCCGTCGAGCAGGCGCTGGTGGTCCGGCAGGACACGGTCACCACGCTGGCCGCCGGCGGCGGGGTGCGCACCCGCAGCTCGCTGCTCTCGAACGTGCTGGTGCGACGGCCCTCCGGCGAGGTCGTGACGGTACAGCTGAACGTCGGCAGCTCCGGTGACCAGGTGACGCAGGCCCAGTCCGGCCCGTTCAGCCCGCCGATCCCGGAATCCGAGTACACCCGGCTGGTGCAGCAGGCCGTCGACAGCGCCGCCCGGTGACGGCCGCGCCTGTGAGATCTCCCACAGCGTGCGGGATCGGCCGGGCCGGTCCGCGCACCGCTTCGCGCCCGGGGCGCTCGACGACGCTACTGACGAGTTCGGAGTTTTCCCAGTACGCGCGTACTTTTTAGCGAGCTTGCTAATCCGGCGCACCCCAAAATCTTCGCAGAATTTGCACAACGCGGCAAAAACCTAGCCTCGATTTGCATCTCGCATGGTCTGGACCTGCACGTTTGTCCTGTGGCACTCTGTGTCGTGGCAACGCCTCGAGGTGTCATCCGATTCGCAAATCGGGAGACCCCGGAATCATCAAGCACTGCCGGACGGCAGTGAAGTAGAAAGCGAAGGCTTATGAGCAACGTCGGACAGCCCCGTACCGCCGCGGAGATCCAGCAGGACTGGGACACCAACCCCCGCTGGAAGGGCATCAAGCGCGACTACACCGCCGAGCAGGTCGCTGAGCTCCAGGGCAACGTCCTCGAGGACCACACCCTCGCTCGCCGCGGCGCCGAGATCCTCTGGGACGGCGTCACCAAGGGCGACGGTTCGTACATCAACGCCCTGGGCGCCCTGACCGGCAACATGGCCGTTCAGCAGGTCCGCGCGGGCCTGAAGGCCATCTACCTGTCGGGCTGGCAGGTCGCCGGTGACGCGAACCTCTCGGGCCACACCTACCCGGACCAGTCGCTGTACCCGGCCAACTCGGTGCCGGCCGTCGTGCGCCGCATCAACAACGCCATGCTGCGCGCCGACGAGATCGCCCGCGTCGAGGGTGACACCTCGGTCGACAACTGGGTCGTGCCGATCGTCGCCGACGGTGAGGCCGGCTTCGGTGGCGCGCTCAACGTCTACGAGCTGCAGAAGGCCATGATCGCCGCGGGTGCCGCCGGTACCCACTGGGAGGATCAGCTGGCCTCGGAGAAGAAGTGCGGCCACCTCGGTGGCAAGGTGCTGATCCCCACCCAGCAGCACATCCGCACCCTGACCTCGGCTCGCCTGGCCGCCGACGTCGCCAACACCCCGACGGTCGTCATCGCCCGCACCGACGCCGAGGCCGCCACGCTGCTGACCTCGGACGTCGACGAGCGTGACCGCCCGTTCCTGGACGGCACCCGCACCAGCGAGGGCTTCTACGGCATCAAGAACGGTGTGGAGCCCTGCATCGCTCGCGCCAAGGCCTACGCGCCGTACGCCGACCTGATCTGGATGGAGACCGGCAAGCCCGACCTGGAGCTCGCGAAGAAGTTCGCCGAGGCCGTCAAGGCCGAGTTCCCGGACCAGCTGCTGGCCTACAACTGCTCGCCGTCGTTCAACTGGAAGCAGCACCTGGACGACGACACCATCGCCAAGTTCCAGAACGAGCTGGGCGCCATGGGCTTCACCTTCCAGTTCATCACCCTGGCCGGCTTCCACGCCCTCAACTACTCGATGTTCGACCTGGCTTACGGCTACGCCCGCAACCAGATGTCGGCCTACGTCGACCTGCAGGAGCGCGAGTTCGCTGCCGAGGAGCGCGGCTACACCGCCACCAAGCACCAGCGCGAGGTCGGCGCCGGCTACTTCGACAAGATCGCCACCACGGTCGATCCGAACACCTCCACCGCGGCCCTGAAGGGCTCGACCGAAGAGGGCCAGTTCCACTAGGAACCCGCTCTCCTCGATAGAGGCGAAGCAATGACGATCCCGGGGCAGGCAGGGAGTGATCCTCGCCCGCCCCGGGATCGTCGTATCTGACGACCCCTTTCCCGCGCTCGCGTCGACCTAGGAGCTCACGACATGGCCAGCCAGCCCAGCGCGCCGATCTCGCGTGTCGGCATCGTCGGTGCCGGACAGATGGGTGCCGGAATCGCCGAGGTCTGCGCCCGCGCGGGCACCGACGTCCTGGTCTACGAGGCGACGCGCGAGCGGGTCGCGGCCGGTCGTGCACGGGTGCGCGAATCGCTCGCCGGCGCGGTCTCCTCCGGACGGCTCACCGAGCGGGAACGCGAACAGGCCGCCTGGCGCCTGCGTTTCACCGACAGCCTGGACGAGTTCGCCGATCGGCAGCTCGTGGTCGAGGCGGTCGTCGAGGACGAGGCGGTCAAGACCGAGCTCTTCGGACGGCTCGACGCGGTGGTCGCCGATCCGGAGGCGGTGCTCGCGTCCAACACGTCCTCCATCCCGATCACCCGGCTGGGCCTGGCTACGCGCCGTGCGGGCCGCGTGGTCGGCATGCACTTCTTCCATCCGGTGGCCGCGTTGCCGCTCGTCGAACTCGTCACCACCGCCGCGACGGACGACGCCGTGTCCGATCGCGCCGAGGCATTCGCGAGCGACGTGCTCGGCAAGCAGGTAGTCCGCTCCGCCGATCGCTCCGGTTTCGTGGTCAACGCCCTGCTGATCCCGTATCTGCTCTCCGGCATCCGGATGGTGGAGAGCGGTTTCGCCAGCGTCGAGGACATCGACAAGGCGATGGTCCTCGGCTGCGCGCACCCGATGGGTCCGCTCAAGCTCGCCGATCTGATCGGCCTCGACACGGTCAAGGCGATCGCCGACCGGATGTACGAGGAATTCGACGAGCCGCTCTATTCGCCGCCGGGACTGCTGCTGACGATGGTCGGCGACGGCCGCGTCGGCAAGAAATCCGGACGCGGTTTCTACACCTACGGCTGAGCGCCTTCCGGCCGTGTGTCGCCCGAAGTGGGGGGCTCTGGCAAGCGGAACGACAGTGTGTCACTCTCCCGACCGGGTGAAATGGGCCACAGCTGCTAGCAGATTGCTAGCTTTTGCTAGCACTTGGCGGCATACTAGTGGTGTCGAACAGATCCGAATACGAGTCCTGTGGAACCGCCGCAGGGGGCGAACGGATAGAACGTAAGGAGTTGCCATGAGCACCGCTGAGCGCACCCTCCCGACCCCCGTCTACGCCGTCGTGGGCGCGGGCGACGTCGTCGTCCAGGAGGCCAAGGAAGCGTACGACCGTCTGCGGAACCGCGCGGAGACCGCCCAGACCCGTCTGGTCGAGACCCGTACCCGTCTCGCCGAGCTGCCGACCGAGATCAACGTCGAGGAGATCCGCGCCAAGCTGACCGTCGACGAGTTCAAGACCAAGAGCGAAGAGCTCCGCACCAAGGTCAACAAGGATGAGCTGCTCAAGGTGGCCCAGCCGTACATCGAGACCGCCACCGGCCTCTACAACAACCTCGCCGAGCGCGGCGAGGGCGCCGTGGAGCGTCTGCGCACCCAGCCCGTGGTCCAGGAGAACCTGGAGCGCGTCGGCAAGGTGTACAACGAGGCCGTCGACCTGACCGAGGACGCCCTGGGCGCCGTGTCGCACCAGACCCGCCTCGTCGGTGAGCGTGCCGCCACTCTCGCCGGCCTGGCCGCTGAGAAGGTCGAAGACGCCGCCGTGGAGATCGAAGAGGCCGGCAGCAAGGTCAAGGCCGAGGCCAAGACCGCCGCTCAGAAGATCGACGGCGCCGCCGGCACCGTCGAGGCCAAGGGCCGCACCGCCAAGGCGTCGCCCGCCAAGCGGATCGCCGCCGCCGAGGCTCCGGCCAAGCCGGCCGCGAAGAAGGCTCCGGCCAAGCCGGCCGCCAAGAAGGCTCCGGCCCGCAAGGCTCCGGCCAAGGCCGCGCCGAAGACCGCTCAGTGATCCGGCTCGCCTGACTCGGGCGAGACCTCACCGGCCATCCGGCCCCCGTACCGCGCAGGTACGGGGGCCGGATTCGTCGTGTGGTCTCGACGTCGCGGGTCCGGGGGTCAGGCACGCTCCGGCGGGAACAGACCGGCGCCGCCGAATGCCGCGCGGTGTGAGACCGGGACCGAGCCGTCGTCGTTCACGATGCCGTATTCGGCGCCGAGCTCGGCGGTGACCAGGGTGTGCCCGCTGCGGTCGGCCAGCCGCGGATCGGTGCTCAGGCGGTCGATCACCCGGCCGATGAAGGCGGGGTCCTCCGCCTGCGCGATCGGGAAGCCCGCGAATTCGGTGATCCCCGCCGACAGCAGCAGCTCGGTGCGGACCAGGCCGGGCCAGAGCGACACCGCCCGGACACCGGTGCCGCGCAATTCGTGCGCCATGTCGTAGGCCATCTTGTCGAGGGCGGCCTTGCTCATCCCGTACAGCACGGAGTGCAGGTGCCCGCGGGTGCCGAACGACGAGATCGAGGCGATCAGTCCCGAACCCCGCGGCACCATCAGCCGCGCCGCGTACACCGAGGCGACGTAGTGCGCGCGCAGACCCACCGTGATCAGGGAATCCCAGTCGCTGAGCGGCCGTTCGTAGAACTTTTCGGTGAATCCGGCGAAGCCGCGCGGCGCGGCCCACGCGCTGTTCACCAGCAGGTCGAGGCGGCCCGCGGTCGTGGAGATCCGCTCGAAGACGGCGGCCACCGCGTCGTCGTCGGTGTGATCGCAGACGATGTTGGTCGTGCCGTCCGGGCCGGTGCCGTGCCGGGAGGTGCCGAAGACCCGCCAGCCGGCGTCGCGCAGCGCGGTCGCGACCCCCTTGCCGACCCCGCGGCTGGCACCGGTGACCAGCGCGACGCGGGCGCTCACGCCGGCTCCGCGCCGGGGAGCGGTGGGAGGGCCGGGGGAGCGGCGGTGAACCGGGCGGGCGAGCCGCCGGCTCCGACGATCCCCGCCACGCCGCCCCAGATCAGCATGGTCAGCTCGTCGATCAGCCGGTCCGCGTCGACCGGTGACGTGTCGAGCCAGCGGCCGACCGTGACCTCCACGCCGCCGACCATGGCCAGTGCCCAGGTGCCGGCTCCGGCGGTCTCGGCCTGCCGGACGGTGAGCCGGGTGCGCAGCGTCGACTCGATCGCGTCGGCGAAGATCCGCTGCGCCGAGGCGATCGTCGTGCCGGTGCCCGCGTTGGACGCCGTGCAGTAGCGATACAGGTTCGGTTCGGCGGAGATGATGTGCACGTAGACGGCGATCACCGTGCGGACCAGCTCGTAGTCGCCGAGGTCCTCGGTCAGGGCTTCGCTCAGCCGGGGCAGCATCCGGGACTGGATGAAGGTGTCGGCGACGGCGCCGGACAGGTCGCTCTTGTCGCTGAAATAGCGGTAGAGCACCGTCTTGGAGACCCCGATGTGTCGGGCGATCTCGTCCATGCCCGCCTCCGGGCCCAGGTCCCGGATGGCCGTCATGGTGCCGGCGATCAACTCCGACCGGCGCTCCTCCTTGTGCCGGGCCCAGCGCTGTTTGCGGCCGTCGGAGGCGACGGCGTCGACGGCGGGGCCGAGAAGCCGCTGCTCCAGCTCGCGAGTCAAGGTCGCCGCCGCGGTGACGGCGGCGCGGGCGGCGTGCGCGGGCCGGGGCGGGTTAGACATCGGCGCGGAAGGTCGGGGCGCGGCGGGATCGGCCGCGGTGGGATGGGGTACGCATCACCTGGCAACGGTAGTCGGTCGTGGGCGACACTGGACTGATGTCGACCAGCCTGACCTCTCCGCCGCCTGCCGGTGCGCTCCCGGCGGGGTTCGCCGAACCCGACGCCGAGCGGGTGCGCAGCCTTCGCCGGATGAAGTTGCTCGCGCTCTCGCTGCTGGCGCTGGCCGCGGTGATCTACCTGATCATGCGGTGGCTGGAGCATCGCGACGGACAGGACGTGGCGGCGTGGGTGGGCTACGTGCGGGCCGCCTCCGAGGCCGGCATGGTGGGTGCGCTGGCCGACTGGTTCGCGGTGACCGCGCTGTTCCGCAGGCCGCTCGGCCTGCCGATCCCGCACACCGCGCTGATCCCGCGCAAGAAGGACGACATCGGCGAGCAACTCGGCGGCTTCATCGAAGAGAACTTCATGACCCCGCAGGTGATCGAGCAGCGCGCCCTGAGCCTGGATCTGCCGGGCCGGGTGTCCGGGTGGCTCGCCGATCCGGCGAACAACGGCCGGATCAACGACGAGGCCTCGCGCACCCTCGCACTGGTCTCGGAGATGCTGCGCGACGAGGACATCGAGCAGTTCATCCAGGCGGTCATCACCTGGGCCGCAGAACCGGTCTGGGCGCCGCCGGCGGGCCGTATCCTGGAACAGCTGGTCGACGAGGACCGGCTCGAACCGGTGATCCAGCTGCTGTGCGACCGCGCCCACGACTGGGCGCTGGGCAGCCAGGGCGTGATCGACCGGGTGATCGACAAGGACGGGCCGTCGTGGGCGCCGAAATTCGTGAACAACCTGGTCGGCGACAAGATCTACCGCGAATTGACCGAGTTCACCTACAAGGTGCGGGCCGATCCCGAGCACGAGCTGCGGCGTGCGATCCGGGAGTTCGTCCGGCAGTTCGCCGACGACCTGCAGCACGACGACGCGATGATCGCGCGCTTCGAGCAGCTGAAGGAGGAACTGCTCGGCCGCGATGAGGTGACCGACGCGGCGTCGACCGCGTGGCAGGCCGCCAAGGGAGTGATCGAGCAGATGCTCGACGACCCGAACTCCACGCTGCGCACGTCCCTGTCGGACGCGGTGATCCGGCTGGGGGTCCGGATCCGCGACGACCAGCCGCTGCAAGACAAGATGAACCTGTGGGTGGCGCGCTCGGCACGACACGTCGCGGTCAACTACTCCGCCGAGATCATCTCGGTGATCACCGACACCGTCCGCGGATGGGACGCCGAGGAGACCAGCCGCAAGATCGAACTTCAGGTGGGCCGGGACCTGCAATTCATCCGGATCAACGGCACCGTCGTCGGCTCGCTCGCCGGGCTGGCGATCTACACGGTGTCGGTGCTGCTGTTCCATTGATCTCACTCGCGGGACCCGCCGGGCGCGCGCTTGCACTTGTTAGCACCGGTTCGGGATACTGGAACCCGAGAGGATGGCACCGGTGAGCAGCAGCGAGAACAGCAACGATGCGGGGCGGCAGAACGAGGCGGGACGGCAGACGGACGCGTCCGAGGAGGCGCCGCTCACGGTGGACGCGATGACGGCCGCCGCCCAGGACGCGGTGGCGACCGCCGCGCAGGACATCGGCGCCTTCATCCGCACCCAGCGGATGGCCGCCAAGGTCTCGCTGCGGCAGCTCGCCGATCGCGCCGGGGTCAGCAACCCGTATCTCTCGCAGATCGAGCGCGGGCTGCGCAAGCCGTCGGCCGACGTGCTGGCCCAGATCGCCAAGGGTCTGCGGGTCTCCGCCGAGGTGCTCTACGTTCGCGCCGGCATCCTGGAGGAGCGCCCGGCCAGTCCGGTGCGCGACGCCCTGCTGGTCGACACGTCGATCAACGAGCGGCAGAAGCAGATGCTGCTGGAGATCTACGACTCGTTCCGCAACGAGAACGCCGCGCAGGCCGCCGCCGAGGACGCCGCGATCGCCGAGACGGCCGCTGGGCCGGAGGCGGCCGGGATCGTCGTCGATCAGGCCCGCCGGTCGGGCTGAGAACACGCGCGTACCGCACGCCGCTAGAGTGGAAACCGTGACTGCTGGGAACGTTGTGCTCTGGATCATCAAGGTGATCCTGTACGCCATCTCCGCGCTGACCCTGCTCGGTGGTCTGGCCGCCTTGGTTCATGCGATCGGCACCCGTCCGGACGCGTTCCCGGCCGTCGACACCAAGAGCAAGGGCTTCTGGGTGATCGTGCTCGCGCTGTCGACCCTGGTCTGCACGCTGATCGGTGCGGCCGCGCTGCAGGTGTCCTTCCTCGGCATCTTCTATCTGGCCGGAGTGATCGCGATCTGCGTGTACCTCGCCGATGTCCGTCCGCGGACCGACGAGATCCAGGGCAAGTCGTGGTTCCGGAAGGCCGCATGAGCGGCGGGCGGGGCCGGTGACCGAATACCGCGTCGCCGAGCTCGCCGAGGTCTCGGGGGTCAGTGTCCGCAACATCCGCGTCTACCAGGACCGCGGTCTGTTGCCGCCGCCCGAGGTCCGCGGCCGCACCGGCTGGTACTCCGAAGAACACCTGGTCCGGCTCAATCTGATCTCCCGCCTCTTGGAGCGCGGCTACACCTTCGCGACGATAAGCGAGTTGCTGATCGCGGCCAGTCACGGCATGAAGGTGGAGCATGTGCTGCGCGACAAGCCGCGCTCGGGACGCTTCCGGAGCTTCCGGCGGGCCGCCACCATCACCATCACCGAGGTGCGCCGCACGCTGGGGGGCAGTGACCGTGCCATCGGCCTGAGCCAGAAACTCGGGCTCCTGGTCAAGGACGGCACCAACTTCGCGGTCCGCAACCCCGAACTGCTCGAAGGCGCCGAGGTGCTGGTCAAGGGCGGTATCGACGTCGACGTCCTGTTCGATCGCTGGTTGCGCGTGGAATCGGACCTGGCCGACGTGGCCGCCAGCTTCGTGTCGATCATCACCGACAAGTACTTCGACGAGAATCTGCCGAATCTGAGCGAGAAGTCGGTGTCCGAACTCGCCGAACTGATCCAGACGGTCCGGCCGATGGCGCACGAGATCGTCGAGACGGCCTTCAGCAAGGCGCTCGATGTGGAGATCTCCCGCGCCATCGGTGAGGCGAACAAGTATTTCGACGACGGGAGCAACGGTGGGCAGGGCTGACGGCTGGATTCCTTCGCCGTGGGGAAAGCGGGCGCTGCAGGCCGGTGCGGTGGGTGCCGGGCTGGTGGCCGCCGACATGGGCCTCGCCGTCGGCGGGATCCTCCGCGCGGCCACGACGTTCCCCTTGCCGATCGACGACGGGCCCGACCCCGCGCTGACCGACCCCCGGCATCTGATGCGATCGGGTGTCGTGTCGACGCCCGACGGGACGCTGCTGCACGTGGAGACCTCGCTGGATCTGGAGGATCACCCCGCTGACGAGGTGCTGGTCCTGGTCCACGGCTGGACGTGCAGCACGCGCTTCTGGAACGCACAGGTGAACCACATCGGCACGTCCCGGCCGGTGATCGCCTTCGATCACCGCGGCCACGGGCTCTCCGAGATGGGCAACAAGAAACTGGGCATCGAGACGCTCGGCCAGGATCTGCAGGCGGTGCTGGCCGCGACGCTGCCGCCGGGTAAGCGGGCCGTCCTGGTGGGGCACAGCATGGGCGGCATGACGATCATGTCGTGGGCCGGTCAGTTCGGCGAGACGATGCACGAGCGGGTCGCGGCCGTCGTCCTCGCCTCCACCGCCGCGCGCGGCGTGGTGGAACACCAGCGGCTCACTCCCGACTCGGTGCGCACCCTCACCCGTCCGGTCAACCCGCTCGTCGGACGGACCTTCCTCTCTACTCCCGTGCCGTTGCCGTCGAACCGATTGACCAGCCGCTTCACCCACTACCTGGCGCTGGGGCCCAAGGCGCGCGCCGCGCACGTCGATTTCAGCGACGAGCTGATCTCGCGGACCTCCCCGGTCTCCCGCGCGGCGTGGGGCGCCGCGATGTACGGCCTCAACGTGATCGCCGGCCTGGAGGCGATCAGCGTGCCGACCGCCGTGGTGGTGGGCTCCGAGGACCGCCTCACGCCGCCGCTGCACGCCGACTTCCTCGCCAAGGCGCTGGACCGCAACGGCGTCCTCCTCACCTACGACACCTACCCGGAGGCCGGTCACATGGTGCCGATCGAGCGTTCCCTGGAGTTCAACCAGCTGCTCGACGACGTCCTCGCCGTTCTCTGACCGGCGTTTCGCGCGACGGTCGGACCGCGCCCGCGACACCCCGATCTCCATCTGTCGCGGATCTTGTCGACCGCCGATAGACGTCGCGCATCCCGTCGGATCTGTCGGCGCGTCCGCGACGGATTTCCGCCGCCGGCAGGATCGGCCCTCGATCCAGGCCCGGCTCACCCGGTTTCGGCGACGCTGCTCCGCTCGAACCTGCTCGACGCCTCGCTCCAGGCTTGACAGTGCTGACTCGGGGTCGAGGCAGCACCGTTCAGTCCAGGGAGCAGCCGACGAAGACCGGTTCCGGGTGCAGGGCCACGCCGAAGGCGTCGCGCACGCCGTCGCGGACGGTCCGGGCCAGCGCGATCAGGTCGGCGGTGCGCGCCTCCCCGCGGTTGGTGAGGGCCAGGGTGTGCTTGGTGGAGAGCCGCACGGGGGCGTCGTCGCCGGGGAAGCCGCGGGCGAAGCCCGCGCGCTCGATCAGCCAGCCCGCGGAGAGCTTCACGCCGCCGTCGGCCGGGAACTGCGGGACCCGGACGTCGGCGCCGAGGCGGTCGGCGATACGGCCCAGGACGGCGGGCAGCGCGTCGTCGCCGACGATCGGGTTGGTGAAGAAGCTGCCCGCGCTCCACGTGTCGTGGTCGGCGGCGTCGAGCACCATGCCCTTGCTCGCGCGCAGGGCCAGGACGTGCTCGCGGACCCGCGCGGCCGGTGCGGCCGAACCCTCGTCGACGCCGAGCACCCCGGCCAGCTCGCGGTAGCGGATCGGCGCGGAGACGGCGCCGTCGTTCAGCCGGAACGAGACGGCCAGCACCACGTGGCCGTCGCGGCCCTTGAGCCGGCTGGTGCGGTAGCCGAGTTCCAGCCACGACGGCGCCACCCACGACACGTCGCCGGTCGAGCGGTCGAGTACCGCTGCGCCGCGCAGCATGTCGGCCACCTCGACGCCGTACGCGCCCACGTTCTGCACCGGGGTGGTGCCGGCCGCGCCCGGGATGCCGGACAAGCATTCCAGCCCGCCGAAACCCGCCTCGACGGTGGCGGCGACCAGCGCGTCCCAGTCGGTGCCGGCCGCGGCGGTGACGTGGGCGCCGTCGTCGTCCCGGCCGAACTCGATGTCCGACGACGCCACGAGCACCGCGGTGCCCGCGAACCCGTCGTCGCCGATCACCAGGTTCGATCCGCCGCCGATCAGCAGCACGGGTTCCCCGGCACGGTCGCACTCGATCACCGCGGCGACCAGCTCGTCGGTGCTCTCCGCGCGGCGCAGCGACCGGGCGGGGCCGCCCAGACGCAGGGTGGTGAACTCGGCGAGACGCGGGCCGGGAGGTTGCGGAGTGCTCACCGCAGTAACGGTAGCCTCTAGGCCATGGCGAGCAACTTCGAGTATTCGGTCAGCTACCCGTTCGGTGTCGCCGAGCTGTGGGCGCTGATCAGCACCGAGCAGTACTGGCACGACCTGATCGAGCGCACCAACTCCGAGCTGGGCAGCGTGCAGTCGTTCCTCCTGGACGAGAACAAGGTGACCGTCACCACCAAGCAGGGTGTGGCCCCCGCCGAACTCCCGTCGGTGGTCACCGCGATCCTGCCGGGCGGCGTCGAGATCCCGCGCACCATCGACTTCGTGCTGGCCGGCGATCAGCTGATCGGCCAGATGGAGGCCTCGGTGTCCGGCCAGCCCGCCAAGATCCACGGCGACGTGATGGTGATGGGCGCCCCGGCGACCGCCACCTACGACGGCTCGTGCGCGGTCTCCATCCCCTTCGTCGGCGGCAAGATCGAGAAGGCCATCATCGACCAGCTACGCCACCTGCTCGACGCCGAGCGCGACGCCACCCTCGAGATCGCGGAGAAGTAGATTTCGCTCCCGATCCGGCGCTCGTTAGGCTGATCTTTCATGGCACGACGTCTCAGTTATTCGGCGCGCTTCGAGTTCCCCGCCGAGAAGCTCCACCAGGCGCAGATGGAACGGCAGTATTGGCAGGATCTGGTCGACGGATTCCGCATGCTGACCCCGGTCTCCGAGATCGACGAGTTCACCGTCGGTGACGACGGTATGCGCGTGGTGCTCAAGCAGGCCATCCCGCGGGAGATGATGCCGCAGCTCGCGCAGACCGTGGTGCGCGGCGACATGATGATCACCCGGGTCGAGACGCTCGGGTCGTACTCGGCGGAGAGCACGCCGGGCACCTACACCGCGTCGATCCCGGCCGGACCCGGTTCGCTCAAGGGCGAGCAGGTCCTGTTCGACACCGCCACCGGCTGCACGCTGCGCAAGACCACCGAGGTGAAGGTGTTCATCCCGTTCATCAACGGGAAGCTGGAGCAGATGATGCTGATAAACCTGGTCGACCTGTTCCGCGCGGAGGCCGAGTACGCGCAGTCGTGGGTGGCGAAGAACCTCGTCTGACCGTCTCGCCCCGTCCGGCCGGATCACCCGCGGCACGACGAACCTGAACCGGCTCCGCCGTGTCGACCGGTGGATCGTCGCCGATCCGCGCATCCGGGCCGTGCTCGACGACGCCGCGGCGCCGCTCGCCGTCGACCTCGGCTACGGCGCCCGCCCGGACACCGCCCTCGAACTCGCCGCGCGCCTGCGCGCGGTGGTCCCCGATCTGCGACTGGTCGGACTCGAGATCGACCCCGAGCGGATCGCGCCGCCCGCGGAGGGGGTGCGGTTCGCCCTCGGCGGCTTCGAACTCGCGGGACTGCGCCCGCACCTGGTCCGCGCGTTCAACGTGCTGCGCCAGTACGACGAGGACGAAGTGCCCGCGGCCTGGGCGCAGATCCTCGCCGGGCTCGCGCCCGGTGGCTTCCTGGTGGAAGGCACCTGCGACGAGATCGGCCGTCGCGCCTGCTGGCTGCTGCTCGACGCCACCGGGCCGCTGGAGCTGACGCTCGCCTGGGATCCCGCGCACACCGCGCGCCCGTCCGATCTGGCACCGCGGCTCCCGAAGGCCCTGATCCACCGCAACGTACCCGGCGAACCCGTGCACGACCTGCTGGTCGCCGCCGACCGCTGCTGGGACCGCGCTGCCGGGCACGAGCCCTTCGGGCCGCGGGCCCGCTGGCGCGCCGCACTGGAACTGCTCCGCGACGAGGGCGTCCCGATCCGCGTGCGACGTGGCCGGAGCATCGACAACGTCTTGACCGTGCCCTGGTCGGCCGTTCGTCCGAACGGCTGACACGCTGGTCAGAGCGCTACTATGCCGCACATGACTGATTCGCCGGGCTCCGCCCGCCGGCCGGAAGACTTCGACACCACCGCGATCGTCGGTGAGGACGAGGCCACCGCCCACGTCGGTATGGAACAGCACGTACCGACGCAGATCGCTCCGATCGCGCCGACGCCCGCCCTGCCCCTCCCACCGGAGACCCCGGGGGGTACGGCGCCGTACGCCTACGGTGCGGACCCGCGCACCTCCGGCGACTACGCCTACACGCAGGCCGGCTATCCGATCGGCGGGGGTGCCGGGCCGTACTCCGATCCGGGTTACAGCGGGTATCCGGCGCCGCCCGGTCCCGGCTACTACGGTCCGCCCGCGGGCCGGCCGTCGCGGACCCCACAGGTCCTGCTCGTCGTGCTGATCGTGCTCCTGCTGGTGGCCGGCGGCGTACTGATCTGGGTGTGGTCGTCGTCGCACGACGACGCCACCCGGGCCGCGGGTCCGACGCGGACCACGCAGACCGCGACCACCACTCTCACCACGACCGCCCCTCCCGCCGCGCCCGGGCAACAGCTGGCCGACCTCGCCGCCGGCGACCGCGGCTCCCTCGGCTCGGGCCGCTGGTCGGCGCAGCTGAGTGCCAAGAAGCCCGGATTGAACGCCGAGAACCGGATCTGGGACGACGCGTCGATCCTCGACGAGCACCAGCGGCTCCGGAATCGCTTCCCCCAGGTCAAGCTGCTGAACAGCAGTGACTGGCCGGTGTTCAGCTACAGCGGCTGGTGGGTCACCGTGATGGACGGCGGGTTCGTCACCCCGGAGGCGGCCAACGCGTGGTGCCGCGGCAACGGCTTCGATCCGGACCACTGTTTCGCCAAGCTGGTGTCCGTGTCCGGAACTCCCGAGGGGACTACGCGATACTGGAACTGACTCACCGGCGACAGGCAAGGAGGCGGCCGTGCGGATCGCGCTCGCGCAATGCAATTCGGGAACCGACCCGGACGCCAACCTCGACCTGCTGGAACGGCTGACCGAACGGGCCGTCGCCGACGGCGCCGAACTGGTGATCTTCCCCGAGGCGATGATGTGCCGGTTCGGGGTGCCGCTCGGCGACGTCGCGCAACCGCTGGACGGGCCCTGGGCCGGCGGAGTCGCCCGGGTGGCCGAGCGCACGGGCGCCGCCGTGATCGCCGGCATGTTCACCCCGTCCGGCGACGGCCGGGTGCGCAACACGCTGGTGATCGCGGTGCCCGGCGAGCCGGTGCGCGGCTACCACAAGATCCACCTGTACGACGCCTTCGGATTCGCCGAGTCGCGGACCGTCGCCCCCGGCGACGAACCGGTGGTGGTCGACGTCGCCGGACACCGCGTCGGCGTCGCCACCTGCTACGACATCCGCTTCCCTGCGCTGTTCGTCGAACTGGCCCGGAGGGGCGCCGAACTCATCGCGGTCCCGGCGTCGTGGGGTGCCGGACCGGGGAAGCTCGAGCAGTGGCAGCTGTTGGCGTCGGCGCGGGCCCTCGACTGTGCCACCTACGTGGCGGCCGTCGGGCAGGCACTACCCGACGATCCGGGCCTGCGCGAGTCGGCGGCGCCCACCGGGATAGGTCATAGCCGAATCTCAGATCCGTTCGGTAGCGTGATCGCCGATTACGGTGCGCAACAGCAACTGAGCGTTCACGACCTAGACCTGTCCGTCGTCGAGAAGGCGCGTGCCGCGTCGGCCGTCCTGGCCAACCAGCGCGTCATCCCGACGGACCCGACCGAGTAGAGGCACATGACCGAGCCCACCGACCCCGCCAAGCCGACCGAGCCCGACGCCCAGGATCGTCCGCCGGCCGAGCCGGCGTCCGAGAGCCCGGCCGATCCGGCCGCGACCACCGGCCCGGTCGACGTCACCGCCCTGCCCACCGACCACGTGCCCGTCGCGCCGAAGCACGCCACGCAGGAGCCCGCCGTGTCGGAGCCCGAAGCGCGCCCGGCGACCCGGCCGGTCACCGCCGAGTACCCCGCCGCCGGCGACTCCGGTGTCTTCGCGGCCCCTCCGGCCGATCCGGCGAGCGCCCCGGCGTCGTCCGGTTCGACGACCGGTACCACGCCGGTGGTACGCACCAAGCGCCGCCTGTGGCGTACCGTCACCCTCTCCGTGGTCGCGGTGCTCCTGCTGGTCGTGATCAGCGGGGTCGGCACCGAGCTGTATCTGCGGCACCGCGTGCAGAGCTGCCTGGAGAACGCGTTCAAGGACATGACCGGGACGTCGACCGACGTCTCGATGCCGCGCGGATCGATGCTGCTGGCCTGGATGCGCGGCGAGGTCGCCTGGGTGCAGGTGGACACCAACGACTCCGGCAACGGCTCCGCGATGCGGCTGCACGCCCGTGCGACGGACGTCAGCAGCAACGGTAAGACCGTCCGGACCCTGCGCGGCACCGCGTACGTCCCGTATTCGCGGGTGAAGGCGATGGCCGACGAGGGTGGGAGCGCGGGCGGCGCACCCACCATCGATTCGGTCACCGGCAGCGCCGCCGACCGCTCGATGACCATCGACTCCAACGTCCCGGTGGCCTTCCTCTCGGTACCGGCCACCGTGGTCCTGCTGCCGACCAAGACCACCGACGGCAAGGTCGAGTTCCAGGTCAAGGAGGCCAAGGCGTTCGGGATCGGAGTGCCCAACGACTTCGCGCAGGACCTCGTCGATCAGACCACCCAGGCGATGCTCGGCCCGCTCTTCCAGGAGATCCAGGTCAACGAGCTCACCGTCAGCGACCAGGGCATCGAATTCGGGTTCTCCGGCGACGACGTCAACCTGCAGGCCGCGTCGGCCAGCACCTCCGGCGGCGGAGGCAAGTGCACGTAGCGCTGTCGGCGTAGGTACTCAGCTCGTTGAGCCGTCCGAGTCAGGGGTGCGTTTCGACTCGATCTCGCCTTGCGGCTCGATCGGCTCAACGGGCGGTACGTAGCTCGTTGAGCCGGACGGGCCCCCCGGGGCCCGGCCGAGTCGAAACGACTTTCTGCGGTCGGGGGTGCGTTTCGGCGCGGTCTGCGCCTGGCGGCTTGATCGGCTCAACGGGCGGTACACAGCTCGTTGTGAACCGTCCTGGTCCGGTCGGAGACCTGGATTAGGCCACCTCGGGTGTTGAGGCGACGTTCTGACGGTAGCGCTCCTCATGGTCAGTCGGCGAGGTATAGCCGATCGATGAGTGCAGACGCTCGGTGTTGTACCAGTGCACCCAGGCAGCGGTCTCACGTTCTACCTCGGCACGGCCGGTCCAAGACCGGGACCGTTCAACGTCGATCAGTTCGGTCTTGTACAAGCCGATCGTCGACTCCATCAGCGCGTTGTCGAGCGCATCGCCCACGGAGCCGATCGACCCGGTGATCGCGGCCTCGCGGAGCTCTGTGGAGAACGCGATCGACGTGTACTGACTACCGGCATCGCTATGATGCACCAAACCTGTTGGAGTGAAGGTGAATTCACCTCTGCGACGAGTGAAGAGG